>JACCXR010000472.1 GCA_013696915.1 Euzebyaceae bacterium | reverse complement strand
CTGCGACGAGCTCGGACTGCGACTGCTCGTCGTCTTCGGAGGCACCCTGCAGGAAGGGCGGGCCGGACGGGCGCGCGACCTCGACATCGGGGTGTCGTGGCGGCCGGACGCGGAGCGCGACGTCATCCGGGTGATGGGCGCACTCGTGGATCTGCTGCGCTTCGACGGCGTCGACCTCATGGACCTCGACTGTGCGGGCGCAGTGGCGCGGGAACAGGCGCTGGCTTACGGCCTCCCGCTGTTCGAGGACCGGCCTGGCCTCTTCGCCCGCCTGCAGATGGCAGCGATCACCGAGCGCATGGACACCGCCTGGCTGCGCCGCCTCAGCCTGGAACGGCTCGCCCGGTGACGCCGCGGTTCAGCGCCGATGTCGTGCAGGCGAAGCTCGTGCTGATGAGGTCGGTGTTGCGCGACCTGGAGTCGGTCGGCGAGGTCAGCACCGAGTGCCTGCTGAGCGACGCCATCGTCCGGGCAGCGGTCGAGCGCTTCCTCGGCCAGCTGGTCGACCTGGCCGTCGGCGTCAACGCCCACATGGCGGCGACCCTGCTGGACGACGTTCCCACCGACTACCGGGCGACCTTTCAGGCGGCCTCCACAGTCGGCGCCATCCCCGCAGATCTCGCCGAGAAGCTCGCTCCGTCGGTCGGACTCCGCAACGCGCTGGTTCACGAGTATGTCGGCATCGATCCCGCGAAAGTGGCGTCGGCCGTGCCGCTGGCCTTGACCAGTACGGTCGCTACGTCGCCGAGGTGGCGGGCTTCCTGCTCCGCCGGACCGAGGCCCGCCATAACTGCGGTGTGACCGCGGCGGGCGATTCGACGAACCTGGCGCTGGCACTCGATATGGCCGAGCCGGGCGGCCGCATCTTGCTGGTCGGCTACGGGGCCGGGTCGGAGGCGGACGCGCTGAGCTTCACGGCCGGCGAGTCGGCCGGGCGGGGAGCCGTCGCGCGCGGACTGCCGGCGCGGACACCGGGTGCGCCGCGAGCGGGCGTTCGGGCGCTTCGAGCGCAGCTTCTCGCTGCCCCAGGGCACCGACCCCGGCCGGATCACGGCGGCGTTCGAGCACGGCATGCTCGAGCTGCAGATCCCGCACCCGCCGGAGCGGCAGCCGCGCAAGATCGAGATCGGCGGGGCCGCGTCGGGCCAGCAGACGGTGGACGTAAAGGAGTCCTCGAGCTGATCTGAGTTGCCGCGACGGACGAGGGCCCGCGCATTCCGCGGACCCTCGTCGATTCTTGGCGTACGGTTCGCGCCGTGGCCCAGTTGACGCACCGGCTGTGGATGGACCGCGCGCTCGCGCAGGCCAGGATCGCGCTGCAGACCGGCGACGTGCCGGTTGGAGCGGTGGTGGTGCGCGACGGGGCGGTCATCGCCGAGGCCTGCAACCGCCGGGAGGCCGACCGCGACCCGACGGCGCACGCCGAGCTGCTCGCCATCCGGCGGGCCGCCGCGGAGCTGGGATCGTGGCGGCTGGACGGCTGCACGCTCTACGTCACCCTGGAGCCGTGCACCATGTGTGCCGGGGCGCTCGTGCTCGCCCGCCTGCCAGCGCTGGTCTTCGCCGCCGCCGATCCCAAGGCGGGTGCGGTGGGCTCGGTGTACGACGTGCCGCGCGACGCGCGGCTCAACCACCGCGTCGACGTCTCCTCGGGCGTGCTCGCCGAGGAGTGCGGTGCCGTCCTGCGCCGGTTCTTCCAGGCTCGGCGCGGGTCGCGGCCAGATCCGGTCGCCGCTACCATTCCCGATCCCGGTGGAGTCGCATAGACCGGCCTAGTGCGCGGCACTCGAAATGCCGTATGGCAGCAATGCCATCGTGGGTTCGAATCCCACCTCCACCACCGCTGCAGTCTGGTCGCGCCCATGGAATAGCCCACTGAGATCATCGCTGTGACGTCCGAGAAGATGGCCGTCGAGTTCGCGTTCATGGGTCTTGCGCCAGTGGGCCTGGCCGCTGCCCCCACCCGCCAGCAGCACACCGCCCGCGGCCTCCACCTGCTCTACAACACGCCGGCGGCCGCGTCCCCAACAGCCGCCCGGCCAGGAGGTCTTTCGCCTGACCGTGGCCCACTGAACCGGTGCTGTCGGTCGGTACCAGGCGATACAGCGCGCCATCTGCTGTACGAACAGGGACGTTCGCCGGTACGCTTCGGCGTGGATGTGGTACAGCGAGAGGAGCTGAGGTGAACGACGTCACCACGAGTGAGGCGGGTCCTCAGTTCGCGGACCTGCTGCACCGCGTGCTCAGCTCGCATGAGCGCGTGCGGATCACCAAGGATGGCGGCGAGTTGGTGGCCGCGGTGATCTCCCGCGAGGATTTGGAGCTGCTGGAGGAGTTGGAGCGGCTGGAGGACGAGGCCGACGCGGAGGCCTTCCGCAAGGCCGAGGCCGACGACGACGGCGTCCGCATCCCCTTCGAGGAGATCAAGGCGCGTCACGGGCTCTAGCTCAGCGCGTGTCCAACGGCCTGTCGTCCAGCACGAGGCTGCCGTGTAACCCTTCCGGGGCATGAGCACTTAGCACGTCTATCGGATCGTCTTCGATCGCCGGGCAGCGCGCGAGTTCGACAAGCTGCCCGCGGACGTTCGTGCGCGGCTCAGCGACCGCATCGGACTGCTGGCCAACGATCCCCGGGGACACGGCGTGAACGCGCTGCAAGGCACCGACGGGTATCGCGTCCGCGTCGGCGACTATCGAGCCGTGTTCCGGGTGGAAGACGCGGAACGGCTGGTCACCGTGCGAAGCGTCGGCCACCGCAGCAGCGTCTACCGCCGTCGCTGACCAAGCCCGGGCCCTCCACCCGGCTCCCCCGTTGTAGACGACGGGTAGACGACCGGATGACGAGGCCAGCCCAAGCCTGACGGGGCCTCCAGCCGCAGAGCGCTCCGAGTGCGCTTCGTGACTACTAGCTTGGACCGACGAGCCCTGACCGAGGGGCGTTCGAGGCCCACCTCCACCACATGCTGGCTGACAGCCCGTCTGGGCTGGCCGCTACGAGGCGACGCGCCGCGTGGTCAGGTGAGGAGCGAGACCCCGGCGTAGCTCGCGACGGCGATCAGGATCCAGGACGTCACGCCCAGCAGCAGCGGTCGTCCGCCGATGCCCCGGAGCGTTGCCAGATGCACTCCGGCGCCGAGTCCGAACAGCGCTGCGGACAGCAGCATCCCCTCGGCTGCGCGGATTGCGATCAACCATGCGTCCGGCACCAGGGCCGAGGTTCGCAGCCCGACGGCGGCAAGGAAGCCGACGACGAACAGGGGGATGACCGGGGGGCGCGCCTGCCCGGCGGGCAGCGGGCGACCGCGGCGACGGGCCGCGAGGGCCATGCCGGTCACGAGCGGCGCGAGGAGGACGACGCGCGTGAGCTTCACGACCACCGCGGCCTCGAGGGCGGTGGTCCCCGCGGTGGCCCCGGTGGCGACCACCTGGGCGACGTCGTGCACGCTGGCGCCGACGAACTGGCCGAACGCGCTGTCGGACATCGCCATCGCGGGGCGCAGGAGCGGCAGGAGCACGATGGCGAGACTGCCGCACAGCGTCACGAGGGCGATCGCGAACGCGACCTCTTCCTCCTCGGCCTCGACGACGCTGTCCATGGCGGCGATGGCGGAGGCGCCGCAGATGGAGAAGCCTGTGGCGACCAGCAGCGACAGCGCGGGCGACACCCCCATCCGCCGGCCCATCCAGCGTGTGCCCGCAAAGGTGACCGCGACGACGGTGACCACGACGGCCAGCGCCGGGCCGCCGAGTGCCACGACGTCCTGCAGCGACAGCCGAAAGCCCAACAGCACGATGCCGACCCGAAGCAGCCGTTTGGCGGCGACGCGGATGCCGGGTCCCGCAACCGTCGGCACCAGCCGCAGGTTCGCCGCGACGGCACCCAGGAGCACGGCCACGACCAGCGGCGAGAGGCCGATCAGCGGAGCTGTCATGTGCGCCGCGCCCACTGCGAGCGCGACGAGCGCGAGCCCGGGGACGGCGGCCCCGACGCCGCGGAGTGCGCGCGCCGTGGCGTCTCTCCCCGTCTGGTCGCGCATGACCGGGATGGTGTGTCGGACCGCTTCCGGCCGGTAGATGCGCGGGGCCGATCACCCCATAGGCGGCGGTTATGGCCGGGGTAGCCTTGGGAAGATGGGACCGGACCTGCTGTCGCTGGCGCTGCTGGTCGCGAGCGTCGCGGAGGGCAGCGTCTCCCGCGCGGCCGCTGTCCATGGGCTGTCGCAGCCGGCTGCCAGCGCGCGGCTGTCGCTGCTGGAGCGTCGCCTGGGAGTGACGCTGCTGGAACGGGGGCCGTCCGGCTCGCGGCCGACGGCCGCCGGCACGCTGGTCGCCGGCTGGTCCGCCGACCTTCTGCGCGCGGTCGAGACGTTCGAGTCCGCCGCCCGCGGCCTGCGCAGGGACGTCGATTCCACGTTGCGGGTCGCGGCGAGCTACACCGTCGCGGAGTATCTGTTGCCCCGCTGGCTCGCCGAGCTCGCCCGCCGCCACCCAGACGTCTCCAGCGAGCTGGAGGTCGCCAACTCCACGGAAGTCACCGAGGCGGTGCTGGCCGAACGCGTTGATCTGGGGTTCGTGGAGGGCACCAAGGTCGATCCCCGCCTGGCGGCTGTCGAAGTGGGAACCGACGCGCTGGTGGTGGTCGTTGCCCCAACCCATCACTGGGCGACGCGGCGCAGCCCGCTCACGGCGGCGCAGCTCGCTTCCGCGCGGCTGGTCACGCGAGAGGCGGGCTCGGGCACTCGTGAAGCGTTCGAGGACCTTCTCGCGCCGTATCGAACGGGCCGGCCCCCGACGCCCCTGCTGACGCTCGGATCGACCGCGGCGGTCCGCGCCACAGTCGTCAACGGGTCGGGTCCGGCGGCGCTGTCCCGGCTGTGCGTCGCGGATGATCTGGAACGCGGCCGCCTCGTCGCCGTGCCCATCACCGGTGTCGAGCTGGGGCGGTCGTTGAAGGCGGTCTGGCGGCGCGACGCGCGCCCGGCCGGCGCCGCCGCGGCGCTGCTCTCGTTCGCGACCACGGGTTGAACGCTCACCGCAAGCGGTGATGAATGAGTCATGGGCGCGACTCCGGACACCTCACCGCGCATGCGCCGGTCTTCTAGCCGCTCGGTTTCGGAACGGAACTGAGCGGTCGCTCCCGCCTTCCACGCGTCCGGTGACCGATGAAGTCACCTGGAAACACCGGCCGACGCTTCGTCGTCATCCGCGGTGGCGCTCACACCCTCGACTACGACCATGTCCGCGAGCACGCGGTGGAGAACCGACCGCTACGGGCTCTACGGGGTGTCGGTGTCATCCAGCAGCTTTCGGCGGTTGCGCTGTTCCTCGATCGCCCATCGCCAGCCGTTACGAGGGCAAGCCGGTGCTGGTGGCCAGGGCGGCAACGCTGCTGTCTGCAGGGTTCCCGCTCCTGCCGACTGGTGTGCGTCCGCTGCGGTCGACCTGTTCAAGCTCGATGTGGATGGCTACGTCTGGACGGCAGCTACCAGGCTGCCGGAAGCTTCCCTCCCTGCTGCCACTTGTGCC
>JACCXR010000466.1 GCA_013696915.1 Euzebyaceae bacterium | reverse complement strand
GTTCCGCCGTCGCGGGCGGCTGCGGAGGCGACGCCGGCGGCGCGCCCCGTCCGCCCCGGCGGCCGCCGCCGCCCCCGCCACCCCTGCTGGACTTGTGCCGCTCGGGGACGTTGACGCCCTCGAGGCGCTCGTAGAACAGGAACTCGTCGCAGGCCGGCGGGAGCAGGGCGGAGGTGGACGCCTGCAGGCCGACGCCGATGACCCGGCGGTTCAGCTCACGGAGCTTGCCCACGAGCGGGGTGAAGTCGCTGTCGCCGGTGCAGATCACGAAGGTCGTGATGTAGCTGCGCTCGAAGCACAGCTCGATCGCGTCGACGGCCATCTTGATGTCGGCGGCGTTCTTGCGGACCGCGCCCATCCGCTGCGGGATCTCGATCAGCTCGACGTGCTGGGTGGTCAGCATGCGCCGGTCCTGGTCGAAGTACGACCAGTCGGCGTAGGCCCGGCGCACGACGACCCGGCCGCGCTCGGCCAGCGCATCGGCGAGCGGTTTGAGGTCGAAGGCCATCCCGCCGAGGTCGTCGCGGGCGCCGATCGCAAGGTTTTCATAGTCGAGAAAGAGGGCGATGCGCTCCTCGTCGCTGTTCATGGTCCGGAGCCTACCGGTCCGATCTGTCCGGCCGCGTCGGGCGCGGTGGCACCATCCCGCTCATGGCCCCGAGCATCGCCTCACGCTGGCCCGACCCGCCCGTCGACCGGCTCGTCACCGCGCTGACGCCGCCGCCGCGCTTCGCCGGCGTCCGCTTCTCGACATACGAGCCGGACCCGGCCCACCCGGCGCAGGCGGCGGCGCTGCCGGTGCTCTCGTCGCTGGCCGCACGGCTGCGAGAGCCGCCCCCGACCGGGCCGCTCGCGGCCTTCCGCCGCCGCCGGCGCCCGGAGACGGCGCCGTCCGTCTACCTCGACGGCGGCTTCGGGGTGGGCAAGACGCACCTGCTCGCGTCGCTCTGGCACGCCGCCGGTCCGCGCGAGACGAAGACGTACGTGACGTTCGCCGGCCTCGTGGGGCTCGTCGGCGCCCTGTCGCTGCGCCGGGCCGTCGACGCCCTCCGCGGGACGCGCCTGGTCTGCATCGACGAGTTCGAGCTCGACGACCCGGCGAACACGCGCCTGGTCGCCAGGCTGCTGTCCGAACTCGTCGCCGACGGCGCCTCGGTGGCCGCGACCTCCAACACCCTGCCCGGCCAGCAGGGCGCCGGACGGTTCAGCGCGGAGCACTTCCGGCGCGAGATCTCCACGCTCGCCGGATACTTCGAGGTCCTGACGATCGACGGGGAGGACTACCGCCACCGCGGCGCCATGAACCCGCCGCCGGCGTGGAACCGGGCCGAGGTCGTCGCGGCGGCCGAGGCGCTGGGGGACGCGGCGACGCTCGACGAGGGCCGGGTCCTGCAGGGGCATCTCGCGGCGCTGCACCCGATCCGCTACCGCGCCCTCGTCGAGGGGCTGGCCGCGGTGTTCGTCGTGGACGCCACACCGGTCCGCGACCTCGGCGCGGCGCTGCGCGTCGCCTACCTGGTCGACGTCCTCTACGACCTGCAGATCCCCGTCGGACTCGCGGGGGTCGAGATTGCGGCCCTGTTCCCGGCGGCCTTCCTCGGCGGGTCCTACCGCAAGACCCTCGGCCGGTGCGTCAGCCGGATGGGGGCACTGCTCGCGGAGGCGGAGCGCTTCCGCCGGCCCCCGGAGCGGACCGTCAGGGCAGGATGACGTGCAGGTCGCCGAACTCGTGCCAGAGGTACCCCCCGGCGAGCGCCGCCTCGTAGGAGCGCACGAGCAGCGGCCGTCCGGCGATGGCCTCGAGCATCCGCAGGTGTGACGCCCGCGGTTCGTGCCAGCCGGTCACGAGCCCGTCGACCGCCCGCACGCCTCGTTCCGGCGTGATCACGAGCTCGGTCCAGCCCTCGGCCGGGTGGACGGTGCCGTGGTCGTCGGCGGCGGTCTCGAGCGCGCGCACGACGGTGGTCCCGACCGCGACCACCCGCCCGCCGGCGGCGCGAGTCGCGTTCACGCGGCCGGCGGTCGCCGCGGGCACCCGGTAGCGCTCGGGGTACGGGTCCTCGCCGCCCTCCAGCGAGGACACGCCGGCGTGGAGCACGATCGGGGCCACGTCGATGCCGCGGGCGACGAGGCCGGTGATGATCTCGGCGGTGAACGGCCGCCCGGCGGAGGGCATCTCCGCGCTCCCCGGTTCCGTCGCGTAGACCGTCTGGTAGGCGGACAGGGGCCAGGCCCGACCGGCGTGGCCGTAGCGGATCGGCTGGCCGTGGGCGCCGAGGTAGGCGAGCAGGGCTCCGGGAACGCGCACGGCGGCGACCCAGAGCCGCGGCGGTGTCGCGGGCGGCATCTCCGACGGCGGGTACGGCGTCAGCAGCTCGACGTTGCCGCCGGCCGGCAGCCGCACGGTCTGGCGGCGGTCGGTTGCCAGCGGGGCGCTGCCCGGGCCGTCCGGGCGCCGCAGTTCGACGAGCCACAGACCGGTCGCGAGGCGGGTCGACAGGTGCATCCGGACAGGTGTCCCGTCGGCGAGGACGGCCGGCAGCGCGGCGGGCACGGTCGCCGAGGTGTTCACGACCAGCAGGTCGCCGGGGGCGAGGACGTCGACGAGGTCCGCCGGCGTGGCCTCGACCACGGTCAGGTCGCCGACCCTGGCCACCATCAGCCGGACGTCGTCGCGGCCGCGGCCCCGCACCTCGGGGGGTTCATGCGCCTCGAGCGACGGAGGGAGGACGAAGTCCCACGTGGCCGGCGGCGCGAGCGTGGCGGTCACGGTCCCACCGGCGCCGGCGCGAGGTCGGCCGTGCGGTAGCGGCCGCTGGGGCGGTCGCTGTCGAGGAGGGCGAGGAAGCCGGGCACCGGTGCCTCGGGTCCGGGCCGGTCGCTGATGTCCTCGCCCGGGAAGGCCTCGGCGTGCATCCGGGTGTTCATGTCGCCGGGGTCGACCCAGTAGACGCGCACGGCGGGCTCCTCGGCCGCGAGCACGTTGCTGAGCTGTTCCAGCGCCGCCTTGGCCGACCCGTAGCCGCCCCAGCCCTCGTAGCCCTCGACCGCGGCGTCGGAGGTGACGTTCACGAGGCGCCCCGCGGAGGCGCGGAGCAGCGGCAGCGCCAGCTGCGTCAGTCCGAGCGGGGCGAGCACGTTGATCCGGTAGACCTCGTCGAGGACGGCGAGGGGGTAGTCGGCGAGCGCCGGTTGCGGGCTGGGGCCGAGGATGCCGGCGTTGTTCACGACCAGGTCGAGCCGGCCCCAGGCCTGTGCGGCGCCGATGAGCTCACGGCGGTGTTCCTTGTCGGCGATGTCGCCGGGCAGCGCGGCGACGTCGGTCCGGGTCGAAAGGGCCTCCGCGGCGGCACCGAGGTCGGCGGCCCCGCGCGCGTCGATCACCAGCCGCCATCCCTGCCCGGCGAGTCCTTCCGCCAGCGCGCGCCCCAACCCCCGCGACGCTCCGGTGACGATGGCGACGGGGCGGTCGGAGGATGCGGTGGTCATGATGTCGCTCCCGCGTTCGGCTGGTCCTGACGAGCAGCATAGCGCGTAAAGACAGTGGAGGCTGTTTTTTCAGGACCGGCCGCCGAGTGGTAGCACGTTGGCCTGACACCGCCCCCGAACCGCCGGACGATCGTCGCCGCCGCCGTGCTCACCGTGGCGGTGAGCGCGGTCGTCCTGACCGCCTGGCTGGCCGGCGCGGACCCGCGATCCGGGCCGCCGTTCGATCCGCTCCAGCAGCTCGGGATGTTCTACCTGGACGAGCCCGCACCGCTGCTGGACGGGCTCGGGCA
>JACCXR010000327.1 GCA_013696915.1 Euzebyaceae bacterium | reverse complement strand
ACGACCGCCGAGCCGCCCTCGGCCCCGTAGTCCTCGACCGCGGTGGCGAGCGCCTCCTCGGCGTGGTGCTGGATCTGGCGGTCGAGGGTCAGCACCAGGTCGGTCCCGGGCGTGGCGGGCAGCACCTCGCGGGGGGCGGCGCTGATCGTGACGCCGCCGGGCGCCCGTTCGAGCCGCAGCTGGCCCGGGCTGCCGGCGAGCAGGTCGTCGTACTGGTCCTCGAGACCGGCGAGGCCGGTGTTGTCGACGCCGGCGAACCCGACCACCTGGGCGGCCAGGCTTCCGCCCGGGTACACGCGGGTCGGCTCGGAGACGACGCCGACGCCAGGGAGATCGAGCGCGACGACCTGCTCCCCCACCTGCCGCGGGAGCTGGCGTCCGAGGAACACGAACTGCGCGTCACGCCGCAGCAGCGGAGCCAGCTCGTCTGCGGGACGGCCCAGCACGGGCGCGAGCTGGACCGCGACCGACATCGGATCGATGCGCGCGTCCCGCAGGATCTGGGGGTTGGCGTAGATGGTCGAGGCCGCGAGCGACATCGCCAGCGGGTCGCCGTCACGGTCGTACAGCCGGCCCCGGCGGGCCGGGAGCTCCAGCTCCCGCTGTGTCTGGCGCTCCGCCAGGCCGCGGTACTCGGCCGCCTGCACGACCTGCACGCTGACCAGGCGCCAGCACATCGCGGCCGTCAGCAGGAGGTAGGCCGCCAGGAAGACCGACAGCCGCCGCCCCGGGCGTGCCCGGGCGACGGCCCGGCCGCACGCGGCGGCGGCGCAGGCCCCGACCGCGAGGACGTCGGACGCCATCGTCCGTGGCCGGCCGGGACCGGGCGTTGACTGGGGCCGGCCGCGACCGGCCGCGGACTGGGGCCGCGGACGCCCCCCCGAGTTCCGGCGTGCGGGCGGGCGGGCGGGGCGGCGAGGCGGGCGGGGAGGGTGCCGGGGCACTGGGCGGGTCAACCTGGTCACCTTTCGGGTCGGCAGACCGCTGCGCGCATACTCAGTGCGGGTCACCCGGCGCGGGCGGCCCGGCACCGTTCGCACCGCCGTCACCGTAGGCCACGCCACCCGCGTCGCCCGGCAGGCGCTCCGTGAGGACGAGGAAACCCGGCCGGTCCGTGGGAACCATGTGGAGCTCCTCGATCGCGACGCGGCGCACCCGTTCGGGTGAGGACAGCACGGCGACCTCGGCGGTCAGCTCGTCGTAGCGCAGCTCCAGCTCGTCGATCCGCACTTCGAGGGCCTGCGACTCGAACGACGCCTCGGCCGCGAGGGCGTTGAGGCTGACGACGCCGACGACGCCCAGCGCCGCGATCATCAGCAGGAGGGCGACGCAGCGGCCGGTGTGCCGCGGCGCGGGCACGACGCGCAGGTCCGGTCGGGTCCGCGGCGCGGGGCGCGGCGCCGGGCTCGGGGAGCGCATGGCGTGCAGTGGCGAGGCCATCAGCGCTCCGGTCCGGTCGTGCCGGCCAGGGGCCCCGCCGCGATGCGTTCGACGGCGCGGAGCTTCGCCGCCCGCGCCCGCGGGTTGCGGGCGACCTCGGCCGGGTCCGGGCGCTCGATACCGTGGGTCAGGTGGCGCACAGCCGGGGTGCGGTCGCAGCCGCACACGGGCAGGTCGGGCGGGCAGATGCAGCCGGCGGCCATGTCGGAGAAGAACCGCTTGGCGATGCGGTCCTCCAGCGAGTGGTAGGAGAGGACGGCGATGCGCCCGCCGCGGCCGGGGCGAGGTCCCGCCCCGCCCGGCTCGGCGGCGGGCGCCGCCAGCTCCAGTGCCTGGGGAAGGGAGGCACTGAAGCGATCGAGTTCGGCGTTCACGGCGATCCGCAGCGCCTGGAACGTGCGGGTCGCGGGGTGGACGCCGGGGGTTGTGGTCCGTGCGGGGACGGCGCCGGCAACGACCTCGGCGAGCCGGCCCGTCGTCTCCAGCGGCCGGGCCCGGACGATCGCCGCGGCGATCCGCCGAGCGAAGCGCTCCTCCCCCAGGCGGGCGACCAGGGCGGCGAGCCCGGCCTCGTCGAGGGTGTTCACGAGGTCCGCGGCGGTCGTGTCGCTTTCGCGGTCCATGCGCATGTCGAGCGGCCCGTCGGCGCGGAAGGAGAACCCGCGGTCCGGCCGGTCCAGCTGCATGGAGGACACGCCGAGGTCGTAGAGGACGCCGAGCAGCGGACCGACCCGCGCGACGACCGGCGCGACGTGCGCTGCAAGCGTGTCGTAGCCGGCGTGGACCGCCACGACCCGGTCGCCGTAGGCCGCCAGCCGCCGGCGCGCGAGGGCCAAGGCGTCGGCGTCGCGGTCGAAGGCGATCAGGTGGACCTCGGGCCCCGACGCCGCCAGGAGCGCCGCCGCGTGGCCCGCCGCGCCGACGGTCGCGTCGACCAGCACCGCGGGTCCGGGTCCGGGCACCGCGAGCAGCGCGACGATCCGGTCCACCATGACCGGATCGTGCGTGCCGCCGGCGTCCATGACCGGCGGGACCTCTAGCCGAAGAGCCACAGGGCGACCAGGAACGCCCCGGCGAGCCCGGCCGCCACGGCCAGCCCGAACTGGACGGGGCCGGCAGAGCTGAGCGGCCCGCCACTGGGAGCGGCGTGCCTGGCGCGTGGCGCGCGGCTGACGAAGCCGAGTCGCTCACCGGCGGTGACGACCAGCCCGGAGGGCCGGCGCAGCCGCGCGAGAGCTCGACTGGGTGCCTGCATGTTCATGGGGATGGACCTCCTGCGGGTCGGGGCGGGAAGGCGGCCGCGCAGCGGGCGCCGGCGTTGCTGTCCTTTAGAGGACACCGAGGTCGAAGGCCTGATCGGTCGCGGCCAGGGCTGCCATGCCCTGCTCGCGGTAGGCCTCCCAGGCCGCGGAGTCCCAGAGCTCGAGGCGCTCGTCGGCCCCGACGACGGTGACGTCCTTGGCGAGGCCGGCGTACTCGCGGAGGCGGGCAGGGATGGTGATGCGGCCTTGCCGGTCGAGGGTCTCAGGGTGGGCCTGGGACCGGATCATCCGGGCGAACATGCGTTCCCTGCTGTCGGTCGGCCGCAGCTGCTGCAGGCTCTCCACGACCCGCTGCCAGTCCGGGACTGGATGGACCGACAGGCAGTGGTCCGGTGCCACGGTCATCACGACCCCTTCCTGCAGTTCGTCACGGAAGGCGGACGGGAGGATCACGCGGCCTTTGGGGTCCAGCGTGTGCTGGTACTCACCCAGGAACATCGCGTGATCCTCCGGCGGCCCCCTTGGCCCCCAACACGCACCACCATCCCCCACTTTGCCCCACTTGTCAAGCGCTGATCCGCGATCGTGCGCTGTGTGGGTGGCTCGCCGCGGAGAAGCTGCAGGTCAGCAACGGTGGGGCGATGTGGGGGAAGGCGGATCACCCAGGGCGCACCGGGCCCACCCGGGGGTCCGTCGACACGGTCACGAGGTGCGCAACCCAGTCGACAGACCCCGGGTTGGTGGCCCGGGCGGGGCTAGTCGGCGCCCGTCGGGGGCCGGCCGGCAGCCCGGTGGCGGGAAGTGGGGCGCTGGGGGGACGGCGGGGCGGCGGGCTTCAGCCGGCGCTGAGCACGTCGCCGAGGTAGGTCTGCCACTCCGGGTCGACGGTGCCGACCGCAACGACCAGCCAGAACGCGGCCCGCGGCGCGTACGGCGCGCGCGTCAGCGCCATGCGCGCCTCGGCGGGGGTCTGGTCCTTCTTGCGGCTGTTGCAGCGGCGGCAGGCCGCCACGACGTTCTCCCACTCGTGGGCGCCGCCGCGGCTGCGCGGCAGGACGTGGTCGACGTTCTCCGCGGGCACGCCGCAGTACTGGCAGGTGTGCTCGTCGCGGATGAACACGCCCCGGCGGCTGAGCGCCGCCCGGCGCCGGTACGGCACGTGCACGTAGCGGCGGAGCCGCACGACCGACGGCGCGTCGATCTCGAGCCGCTCGGACCGGAAGCGGTGGCCGTTGGCGTGGAGGACGTCCGCCTTGGCGGCCAGCACCAGGACCACCGCCCGGCGGGCCGGCACGACGCACAGGGGCTCCATGGTGGCGTTGAGCACCAGCGCCTTGCCGCGCCGGGTCCCGGCCAGCACCGCGCCGGGTTCGTCGTCACCCTCCCGGCCGGGCTCGTCGCCGAACGCCCCGAAGACGCGGGTGTTGCAGATCCCGTCGGCGGTCAGCCCAAGGTCCGACAGCACGGCCAGGCCCGGCCGCGGCCGCCGCCGCGCGCCATTGGGTGGTGGGCCGTCATCCACGCCGTCCTCCCGTCCCCGAACCCCGCGACGGAGCCGGATGGGCCGCGCCACTGTAACACCGGGCCCTTTCGACGAGCGCGCGGCACCGCAGCGGTCGGGGGTGATGCCGCCCGTCGGGACCCAGCGCTGTCCGCACCGACCGGCCAGGCCGGGCGACGTCCCCGCGCCGGCGCTCAGCCCAGGTGAACGACCTCGAAGCCGGCGACAGTGTTCAGCGTGCTGCCCCAGACGAGCACGAGCGAGGAGATCGCGTCGGGGCGCTCGTGGGGCTCGCCGAGGACGGCCCAGCAGTAGGCGAAGTGCTCGACCATCGCGGCCAGCGCCGACGCGACGGTGTGCGCCGGCGGGCCGCCCTGGCGTCCCGACGCGGCGGCGACGGCGGCGACGTGCTCGCCGATGCGGTCGATGAACCGGCCGCGCAGCTCCAGGTAGAGGGTCCCGAACGCCGGCTCGTCGCGGGCGGCCTGGAGCCAGGTCCGCATCAGGACAGCGTCGCGCTGGTAGAGGTCGAGGAACCCGCCGATCACGCGCTCCAGCGCCCCTCGGACGTCGTCGGCCTTCCACGGCTCGTGGGCGAGGGCGTCGAAGTCGGCCTGGCTGGCGCGCACGAGGTCGTCGAGCACCGCGGCCTTGTTGTCGTAGTACGTGTAGAACGTCCCGTGGCTGACCCCGGCGCGCTGGACGATGTCCTCCACCCGCGTCCCCTGCCACCCGAGGTCGGCGAACGCGTCACGGGAGGCGTGGCGCAGGCGCCCCCGCGTCCGGGCACCGCGGGTGCCGCCGGGCGCGGCGGTGGACTGCTGGGATTCGGCCATGACCTCCCGCATGCTACCCAGTCGGCCCCAGGCGCCCGGTCCGGCAACCGGAGCGAAGGAGTCCAGAGCGCCTCCAGACCTCTGAACACGGTGCGAGGTAGCTGCAAAGGTCAGCGGTCTTTTGACGTTGACGGTGTAGACGAGGGTCAGGTCGGTCACCTACGCCTCGCGACGGCGTATTGCGCGCGTGACGCTCGACACCCCTTCTCCGAGACGCTGTCTCCGACGAGCTTCAAGGTCACGCCTTCCGGGCTGAGAAAGTTGTTCTGTGGGGATCGGTAATGACCATGCCGGTGGTCTGACGGACTCCTCTCCGGGGGGCGACGTATCGACGGCAGCCTCGCCGCGGCAGCAGTCCCTGAACGCGTCTGCTCGTCACCACCTAAGGAGCAACCCCGGCTCCGCCGATGTCAGCGCGGTCAGGTGGGAAGTGACGGCCCTGCCACGTCCTGCAGTGCGTCAGGGTCGTCGAGAACGATCTGGCGGTACGCGGTCGACAGGACACCGCGCTCGCGCAGATCCGCGATGACGCGGCTGACGGACTGGCGCCTGGCGCCCAGCAGTTGCGCGATGACCTCGTGGCTCAGGCGGACGACGGGTCTACCGCTGGGGCCGGGTTCAGCATGCTCGAGCAGGAGAAACGCCACCTGAGCGGTGAGGTCGCTGGTGAGGACCGCGAGCAGGCGCCGGCGGTCGTCGTCGAGGCGCAACGCGATGGAGCGCATCCAGCGCAGGCTTGCGGCTGGAGCCGAGGTCAGGAACGCGAGCAGTGCCTTGCGGTCGAGCTCGCAGACCAGGGCGCGGCGACTGACCACCGCGTCGTAGGGCATGGGGATCTCCAGGAACAGCGGGATGTCCCCGATGACCCCGCCCTTGCGCACGACCGCCATCACCCTGCGCCCGGCCGGGGTGTGCGCGGACAGCTCGACTTCACCGGAACCGATGACCATGACCTGGTCAACACGCTCACCCGCGGCGAGCAGACGCGTGCCAGGCTCGATGTACTCCTCGACAGCCGCGGCCTTGATGTGCGCGACGTCCCGTGCGTTGAACAGCGAGAAATCCTGCCGGGCCGCTGCCCGCGCGCTCCAGCTGCCGAGCTGCTCCACGTCACCTCCTCCGGCGATTTGGCCCCCCAGACTACGGAACGAAGTCTGTGGCTACCTGCGGCGGCCGGTCAGGAGCCGCAGCATCCAGGAGTCCCCCCAGGAGAACGTCTCGGGAGGCGGGAGTGAGGTGTGCGGGTCGAGCTCGTGAACGGTCGCGAGCACCTCGTCAATGCTCGGGTTGACGAGGAAACGGGCGCCGACCTGCACGGTCGGAACGGTTTCGTTGCCGCCGGCAGCAGCACGCACCGTGGCGGCTGCGGCGGGATGCTCCCAGATGTTGCTGGCGTCATAGGCGATCGACCATTGATCGAGCTCTCGGAACAGGCTGCTGCAGAACAGGCACCCGGGGCGCCAGTACACCGTGATGCCAGCAGGCGAGGTCATCGTCCTACAGGCCTCGGTCGGCTTCGAGCAGCCGCAGCCACACCTCGCTGACCGTCGGGAAGGCGGGCACGGCGTGCCACAGGGTGTCGATCGGCACTTGGCCGACGATGGCGATCGTCGCGGAATGAAGAAGCTCACCGACGTGCGGGCCTACGAAGGTGGCGCCCACCACGATGCGTCGGTCGTCGTCGATGACCAGTTGGGCTTGGCCGCGGACGTCGTCGCCCACAAGCGCGGCGCCGGCCACCGACGTGATCGGGACATTGACGACCTTGACAGCGACTCCCGCGTCGCGCGCTTGGGCCTCGGTGCGGCCCACGGCCGCGATCTCAGGGTCGGTGAAGACGACCTGCGGGATCGCGCGGTGATCGGCCCACGCCTCGCGGTCCTTGCCGGCGAGGGTGTCGCCGACGAGGCGGGCCTGGTACTTGCCCTGGTGGGTCAGCAGGGCGCGCCCGTTGACGTCGCCGGCCGCGTACAGCCAGTCGCCGTCGATGCCGGTGACCCGCAGCCGGTCGTCGACCTCGAGCGGCCCGCCGGGCTCCAACCCCACCGACTCGAGACCAATGGCATCGCTGTTGAAGGTCCGCCCGGTTGCCACCAGCAACTGGTCACCGAGGATCTCGGATCCGTCGGCCAACGTCACGGTCACCGGACCATCGGTGCCCTGCCGCGCGACCTTCTCGGCCGCGACGCCGGTGCGCACGGTTACGCCGTCGTCGGTCAGCGCATCGATCAGAAGCTCACTGACCCAGGGCTCGTAAGGCGTCAGGATGCGGTCCGTCATCTCGATGATGGTGACCTGGGTCGCGCCGAGACGCCGGTAGGCCTGCGCCATCTCCACGCCGACGACGCCGCCGCCCAGGATGAGCAGCCGTTCGGGGATCTGCTTCGCCGTGGTGACGTCGCGGTTGTCCCACGTCTCGACCTCGCGCAGCCCCTCAACCGGCGGCACGGCGGCACGGGACCCGGTAGCGATCACCACCGCCCGATTGGCCGTGAGCCGGCGCGTGGCACCGCCGGCGGTCACCTCAACCTGCCGTTCGCCGCTCAGTCGAGCCTCTCCACGGATCAGCTCCGCATCGATGGACTCGACCCAGCTCGCCTGCGCACCGTCATCGAGGTTCGAGATGAACGAATCGCGACGCGCCAGCACAGCGTTGACATCGACCTCACCGGTCACCGCCTGCGCTGCACCCGGCAGCCGCCGTGCCGCCGCGACGGCATGGACAGGGCCGAGCAGGGCTTTGCTGGGCATGCACGCCCAGTACGAGCACTCGCCGCCGACCAGCTCCCGCTCCACGACTGCGACGGACAGGCCGTTGTCGCGGGCGTACCACGCCACGTTCGTGCCCGTGGATCCAGCCCCGAGCACGATCACTTCGTAGGTATCGGTCATCTCCATCCCCTTTACGGTCCCGGCAGCGGTCGTCCGCTGTCGGTGCATGAACCCTCACCGGTGCCACGGAACTTCCGCTCCCGGTCGACATTGCAACCGAGGATGCGGTCTCGACCTAGACCGGCGGGACCTCGGGAACGTCCTGCTCCGTCTCAACGAAATGATTGAAGTAGTTGGTGAAGATCGTGCGCGCAGTGTCCGCGAACGCCTCGAGAAGCTGCTGCTCGCTCCAACCTGCGTCGACGGCGCTCCGCCAGGTCGCGTCGTCCACGGAGCCCCGGTTCGCGGCGATTTCACGTGTGAGCGCCAGCAGCGCGGTGAGCTTGTCGTCGCCGTCGAGCACGCCACGGCGGATCTGCTTGGTCTGGTCCTCGTCGAAGCCGGCGGCCTTCGCAGCCATCGTGTAGGCGCCCTGGCAGTAGGTGCACTCGTTGACGTTGGCGACGGTGAGGTGGATCGCCTCGCGCGTCTTGCGGTCAAGCGACGTGTGTTCGGCGACGGATGCCTCGAACGCCACGAACGTGTTGA
>JACCXR010000436.1 GCA_013696915.1 Euzebyaceae bacterium | reverse complement strand
CGCCCGAGGAGCCCCCCGATGACCGACCCCGCCGTGTCGCTCGACGTGCGCGCACGGGCGCTGCTCGACTTCGAGCGCGACTGGGCCGCCCACCAGGGGGAGAAGGAGGCGGCCATCCGCTCCCGGTTCGGCGTGTCGGCCGCGCGCTACTACCAGCTCCTAGGCCGCGTGGTCGACCACCCCGCCGCGGCGGCCTACGACCCGCTCACCGTCAAGCGCCTCCTCCGTCGCCGCGACGAGCGCGAGCGCCGCCGGGCCGCCCGGGCGCTCGGGGACCGGACCGGCCGGTAGAGTCCCGCCACCATGGGCCGTCACTACGATCCGAACCCGGTGCCCTTCTACAATTCGTTCACGCGCGCGGTGCTGCGGGGCCTGCTCGCGCTGGTGCTGTCCTTCGCGCTCTACATCCTCCTGGCGGGCCTGCGCGGCGACGCGGGCGCCGGGCTGGCCTTCTTCGGGGGCGACACGCCTGCGCCCACCGAGGCCGCCACCGCGCCGGCTCCGCTGCCCACCGAGCCGCCCGCCACCACCTCGGCGCCCACGCAGCCACCGGCCACCCCCACCGCGACCGACGACGAGCCACCCGAGACCCCGACCGCCACGCCCACCGCCACCATCCCGCCCGACGCGCCCGAGCCCGGCGAGACCAGCGTCCAGGTCCTCGACGGCGCCGGCGACAGCGCGGCGACCGAGGCGGTCGTCGCGTTGCTCCGCGAGCTCGGTTACGAGGTCGTCGCGGTCAACGCGACCGCGCGGTCCTACGACGAGACGACCGTCTTCTACTCGCAGGGCCACGAGGCCGCCGCCGAGGGGCTCCGCGCCCGCGACCCCCGCTTCGCCGAGATCGCCGCCAACCCGAACCTCTCCGAGGACGTGAACGTCCACGTCGTCGTCGGCAGCGACTGGCAGTGAGCGCCGGCGCCTGAAGCGACTCCCAGTGACCGCCGGCGCCTGACCTGGGCTGCCCTCCCGGCCCGCAGCCGGGGCGGCCCTACCGCCCCCGCGCCGCCACCAGCAGCGCCACCGCGTCGGCGAAGCCGTGCCCCATCGCCCCCGGCACGCCGAAGGCGTTGCCGCCAAGCTCCCCGTGCCCGTTCGCGACCTGGAAGTACGTGCCGACCACGCCGGCCATGGTCAGGTCCTCCAGCGAGTCGCCGCACGCCGCCGCCTGGGAACGCTCCAGCCCCCGCTCGGCGAGGTCGTCGGCCACCGCGACCGCCTTGCCCACGCCCCGGGGCAGCAGGTGGTACGCCCGCACCCGCCGTCCCGGCCACCCGCCGGCCGCGCCGTTGTCGACCAGGTAGGCCCAGCCGAGGCCCTGCGCGGACAGCGCCGCGTTCGCGACCGCCACGTCCACCCGCCCGTGGAGCAGGTGGCCGCCCTCCCGGTCGGCGTCCCAGGGCAGGAACGGCCGCAGGTCGCCGGGGAACGCCGCGAGCAGCACGTCCAGCGCGCCGGCCGAGTCCAGCGCCGCCCGCGGCGTCGCGGCCGCCGCCCGCAGATCGGCCGGGCACGACCCCCACTCGTACCGCCGCCGGCCGGCGCGCAGGATCACCGTCCCGACCTCGGCGATGTAGTCGCGCAGGCCGAGCAGCCGCGTCTCCCCGTCGAGCGCGAGCGCCCGCCGGCCGGTCACCGGCACCACGGTGATCCCCGCGGCCCGCGCGTCGACCAGCGCCTGCGCGGCCCGGGCCGACGGCCCGCCGTCCGGCCCGGTCAGCAGCGACCCCCCCGGCCCCAGCAGCGTGCCGTCGAGGTCGGCGTAGAGCACCTCCGCGGGCGGAAGGGCGGCGAGGTGCCGCGCGGCGGCGGACGAGTGGCGCATCGGGGCCCCAGCATGCCCGAGCCCGACTTGCGCCCCCCGCCGCACGCTGTCACTGTGGCGCCACAACTGCATAGCTCCGCCATCACGAGAGGTTGAGGGAACCGGCCCTGCGACGCCTCCGCAACCACACCGCAACGCCGCGGTGAAGGTGCGAAATCCGGCCCCGTCCCGGGGGAAGATGGTCGCGGTCCCGTCGCCACGTCCCCCTCAGGTCCCCCCGGGGGACGTCTCTGGTTGCAGGCGAAGGAGGACCCGAGTGAGCTACGTGCAGGGCCTGAAGTGCCGGGAATGCGGCCGCGAGACCGGCCTCGCCGCCGTCCACGTCTGCGAGTTCTGCTTCGGCCCCCTTGAGGTCCGCTACGACTACGACGCCATGGCCGGCAACGTCACCCACGCGAGCATCGCGGCCGGGCCCCCGACCATCTGGCGCTACGCGGACCTCCTCCCCGAGCTGCCCGGCACCGACCCCGCGGACCGCGTCGACCTCGGCGCCGGCTTCACGCCGCTCGTGCCCGCCCCGCGGCTCGGCGCGGCGCTCGGCCTGGAGGACCTGTGGCTGAAGAACGACACCGTCAACCCGACGTGGTCGTTCAAGGACCGGGTCGTCTCCGTCGCGCTCACCGCCGCGCGCGCGCTCGGCTTCGACACCGCTGCCTGCGCCTCCACCGGCAACCTCGCCCACTCCGTCGCCGCCCACGCGGCCGGATCCGGCATGAGCGCCTACGTCTTCATCCCGTCCGACCTCGAGACCGCCAAGGTGCAGGCCGCCGCCGTCTACGGCCAGCACCTCGTCGCGGTCAAGGGCAACTACGACGACGTCAACCGCCTGTGCGCCGAGGTCGCCGGCGAGTACGGCTGGGCCTTCGTCAACGTCAACGTCCGGCCCTACTACGCCGAGGGCTCGAAGACGATCGGCTTCGAGATCGCCGAGCAGCTCGGCTGGCGCCTGCCCGACCACGTCGTCGCGCCGATGGCGAGCGGCTCGATGCTCACCAAGATCGACAAGGGCTTCACCGAGCTCACCCGGCTCGAGCTCGTGGCCGCCGCCCCGTGGAAGGTCTCGGGCGCCCAGGCGACCGGCTGCTCGCCGATCGCGCGGGCGCACAAGGACGGGTCGGGGGTCGTCCGGCCGGTGCGGCCGGACACGATCGCGAAGTCGCTGGCCATCGGCGACCCCGCCGACGGCTACTACGCGCTGGACGCCGTCGAGCGCACCGGCGGCGCGATGGAGGACGTGTCCGACACCGAGATCGTCGACGCCATCCAGCTGCTCGCCCGCACCGAGGGCCTGTTCGCCGAGACCGCCGGCGGCGTGACCGTCGCGGTCCTGCGCAAGCTCGCCGCCCAGGGCCGCATCGAGCCGTCCGAGCGCACCGTCGCCGTCATCTCCGGCGTCGGGCTGAAGACGCTCGACGCCGTCGCCGACCGGGTCGGCCCGGCCTTCACGATCAACGCCGGCCTGGACGATTTCACCGCGGCGCTCTCGCTGAGCGCCCGGGCCGAGACCCCGGGTCGCTAACGCTCCGCTCGCAAGCTCGCGTCGCTTCTTGAGCGACTGGAGGAGGACGACCGTGACCGTCACCGTGAGGATCCCCACCCCGCTGCGCACCGCCACCGGCGGCGAGTCCACCGTCGAGGTCGAGGCGGGCACCGTCGGCGAGGTCGTCAAGGCCCTGGAGGCCGCCCACCCCGGCGTCGCCGAGCGCATCCTCGACGACGGCGGCAAGCTCCGGCGCTTCGTGAACGTCTTCGTCGACGACGAGGACGTCCGCTTCGCCGGCGGTCTGGAGACCCCCGTCCGCGAGGGGGCGACCGTGTCGATCATCCCGGCGGTCGCCGGAGGCTGACGTCCGGCACACTGGCGGGGTGGAGAGCCCCCTCGCCGGTCCCGTCGCCGACTTCGTGCGCGCCGTCGCGCCCGCGCTCGCGGTGCTCGACAGCGGGCTGCCGGCGGACCGGCTCGAGCGCGACGTCGCCGTCGAGGCCTACGAGCTCGTCGCGGCCTTCATCGACAGCGACGGGCTCCACACCGACGACGAGCTGTGGGCGCTGATCGGGGCGTTCGCGCCGCTCATGGACAGCCAGCTGTACCGGGCGACGCCCGCCGACGTCCGGACGTCCGGCCTCCTCGCCGGCAAGCGGGCGTGGCTCGCGAAGCCGTCGCTGCTGTTCGACACCCTCGTGACCGCCGACCGCCGCAACGGCACCCACCACGCCCGGAGCTACTACACCCACGCCATGCGGCTCGCCCACACCGCGGCGTCCCTCGACGCGCTGACCACGACCGCCGAGCTCGACGCCCTCGAACGCTTCCGCGGCACCCTGCTCGGGGTGCTCGAACGGGCCGGCGTCCCCCGCGCCGGCGAGGCCACCTCCGCCCCCGCCGCCGAGCCGGTCCCCCCGCAGGAGGCCGCCCCGCAGGAGCCGGCCCGCCCGCTCGAAGAGCTCCTCGCCGAGCTCGACGCCCTCATCGGCCTCGACGCCGTCAAGGCCGAGGTCAAGCTCGTCGCCAACCTCCTCGCGGTCCAGCGCCTGCGCCGCAAGCGCGGGCTGAACGTGCCCGACGCCAGCCGCCACCTGGTCTTCACCGGCAACCCCGGCACCGGCAAGACGACCGTCGCCCGGCTCCTCGCCCAGATCTACCGGACCCTCGAGGTCGTCGAGAAGGGCCACCTCGTCGAGACCGACCGGTCGCACCTCGTCGCCGGCTACGTCGGCCAGACCGCGACCCGGGTCCGGGAGACGTTCGACCGCGCGATGGGCGGCGTGCTCCTGGTCGACGAGGCCTACGCCCTCGTGCGCGGCGGCGAGAACGACTTCGGCCGCGAGGCGATCGACACGATCGTCAAGCTCGTCGAGGACCGCCGCGACGCCCTCGTGGTCATCGTCGCCGGCTACCCCGACGAGATGGCCGCCTTCGTCGAGGCGAACCCGGGCCTGCGGTCGCGGTTCCCGCGCACGATCCACTTCCCCGACTACTCCACCGACGAGCTCGTCGCGATCTTCGACCAGCTCGCCGCCAAGGCGGAGTACCGGCTCGACGACGAGGCCCGCGCCGCGCTGCGGCTGGCGCTCGACGCCGCGCCCCGCGACCGCGGCTTCGGCAACGGCCGCCTGGCGCGCAACCTGTTCGAACAGGCGGTCGCCGCCCAGGCCAGCCGCATCGTGGAGATCGGCGAGCCGACCGACGCGCAGCTCG
The DNA here is from genome assembly GCA_013696915.1 of Euzebyaceae bacterium. Lineage (GTDB taxonomy): Bacteria > Actinomycetota > Nitriliruptoria > Euzebyales > Egibacteraceae > JACCXR01. The sequence goes on along the minus strand of JACCXR010000436.1, from coordinate 378 downwards.
TCACGCTCGAAGCGGCGGACATCCCGGCCGACGCCACCGTCCGATGAAGCGCGTCCTGGCCGCCCTCGTCGCCGCGGCCATGGTCGCCGGGTCCCTCTACCTCCGGGACCGCCTCGACGAGCGCGCCGCCGCGGGGGAGCCCGGCCCCGGCGGGACACCGGTCGCCGAGGACGGCGGTGCGATCAGACTGGTGTGCGCCACCGAGCTGCGCGCCGCCTGCGAGGCCCTGCCCGACGTCGAGCTGACCGTCGAGGCCGCCGGCGTCACCGCCGACCGGCTCGTCGCCGCCACCCCCGCGGACGCCGGCATGGACGCCTGGGTCGTGACGGCGCCGTGGCCCGAGATCGTCGAGGACGCCCGGCAGCGGGCCACCCAGGC
>JACCXR010000423.1 GCA_013696915.1 Euzebyaceae bacterium | reverse complement strand
TGCCCGAGGCGGAGCCGTTCGCGCTGGCCGGCGGCGCCGCCCTCATCGCCCGCGGCATCGTCGACCGCGCCACTGAGGACCTGGACTACTTCACCGACGGAGACTGCCGAGACGGTGTCGGGTCTCGCGGACGCCGTTGAGCGCGTCGCAGCCGCAGAAGGGTTCAAGGTGCGGGTCCTGCAGAGCGGGCACGGCTTCGTGCGTCTTGAGGTGCGGGACGGCCAAGACCTTTGCCAGGTCGCCTGGCTCGGGACGCGCGCATCCGGCAACACGAACGATCCGAGGTCGGACCTGTGCTCGCCCTGGAAGAGCTCGCGGCCGACAAGGTGCTTGCCTTGTTCGCTCGCGCGGAGGCGCGGGACTTAGTCGATGTTCGTGCCCTCGCCGAGCGCTTCGGATGGAACCGGCTGCTTGCTCTCGCCGCAGAGAAAGACACCGGCTTCGACCTCAGGCACTTCCTTGATGCGTTGCGAGCCTTCGACCGCCTTCCGCCAGCCGAGTTCCCGCTGGATCGCGGCGAGTACGACGAGCTGCGCGAGGAGGTCCACGCCTGCGCGACCAACACGCGAGGCGGGTCAACAAGGAACGATAGATTTTCTGTGCCACCTGTGTCGGACAGTGGCAGGCAGCGACAGCTAAGGGACTCAAGTAGCAATCAGTGGCAACTCGTGTCGCTGCTGACACGAAAGTTCAATGTTGATTTTGGCGAACCACGTGGCAATAGTGGTTCACACATGTCCCGTTGTCGCCTTGTAATCCTCGCCCCCGGTCACCGACGGGCGCTGCCCTCCCGAGTCGTCTGTCCACAGGGTGCGGAGATCGACAGGCGCCGGCAGAGCGCCCCGTGGTGGCATGGCGTCATGAGCGGCCGAGTCTTCAAGCGCGGCAAGACGTGGAGCTACGTCGTGGATGTCCACGGCGGGCGCACCAACAGACGCCAACGGATGAAGGGCGGGTTCCCGACGAAGCGCGAGGCCGAGCGTGCCCTGCGCGGCGTCGAGCGCGCGATCGACAGCAACTCCTTCGTGGTGCCGACCGACGAGACCGTCGGCGACTTCCTGGTCAAGCAGTGGTTGCCGGCGATGAAGCCGCCGACGCTGCGGGGCACCACATGGGTGGAGTACCGGGGGAAGGTCAACACCCACGTCGTTCCGCGCCTCGGCAAGCTGCCGCTGCAGTCGCTGAAGCCGTCGCATCTGAACGCCTTCTACGCGGACCTGCTGTCGGCAGGGCGTGCCGACGGGACCGGCGGCCTCGCGCCGAAGACGGTGCGTGAGGTCCACGTCATCGTTCGCAAGGCCCTGAAGGACGCTGTGCGCTGGGGGCATGTCAGCCGTAACGTCGCTGACCTGGCCAACCCGCCGTCACAGCGCGCCAGCGCGGCTGCCCGCCGGCGGACGATGCAGACGTGGACGCCCGCGGAGCTGCACGCCTTCCTCGAGCATGACCCTGAGGACCGCCTGCACTACGCCTGGATCGTGACCGCCACGACCGGCATGCGTCGCAGTGAGGTGCTTGGCCTGCGCTGGGCCGACGTCGACATGGCGGCCGCGAGCCTCGCCGTGCGACAGCGGTTGGCCAGCGTGGACGGACGCCCGGAGCTCTCGGAGCCGAAGAGCAACCGCAGCGGGCGCGTCCTCGACCTCGACGAGCGCACGGTCGCGGTGCTGCGTGCCCGCCGGGCGCAACAGGCCGAGTACCGGCTCGTGTGCGGTCCCGCCTGGCACGACCTGGACCTGGTCGTGTCGCGGGAGGACGGCCTGTGGATCCACCCCGACTGGTTCAGCGAACTATTCCGCCGGCGGGTCGCAGCCGTGGGCATCCGTCCCATCAGGCTGCATGACCTTCGCCACACGCACGCGACCCTGCTGTTGCAGGCCGGCGTCAACGCCAAGATCGTGTCCGAGCGCCTCGGCCATCACTCCGTCGCATTCACGCTGGACACCTACGCGCACGTCATGCCCGGCATGCAGGCGGCTGCCGTGCGCCAGCTGTCCGACCTCGTCGCCGCGGCGGGCGCGCCCATAGTCCCCGCGGGGAGCGACGCCGATGTGTGAGCAGCGGACCGCGTGTGAGCATGGTGTGAGCATTTCGCCCCGCAGCCGGATGCCCGGAAAAGCGAAAACCCCCGCTGAGCAGGGGTTTTCTTGGTTGCGAGGGCAGGATTTGAACCTGCGACCTCCGGGTTATGAGCCCGGCGAGCTACCGAACTGCTCCACCTCGCGTCGGCGACGGTAGCAGCGGCCGGCGGCACTCGCAAAGTGCGCCCGCGTTGCCGTGGCGGCCACAGGGGTTGCGGCCCTGGCACGCGGTTCGTACCTTGCGCCATGACCGGGACGCGTGAGACCAGTCTCCGTCGCGGCATCGCGCTCCTGGAGGCGTTGGGCGGCGAGGAGTCGCAGCGTGCGGGCGGATTGCGAGTCACCGATCTCGTCGGACTGGTCGGCTGGGACAAGAGCCAGGTGTCGCGCACCCTCAGGACACTGGCTGACTGCGGCCTGGTCGAGCGGGACGGACGCGCTCTGCGCTACCGGCTCACGTGGCGGCTGCATCTGCTGAGCGCCGGCGCCGGCGACCACCGGCTGCTTGAGCAGGCGGCGCCGCTGCTGCGCAACCTCGTCAGCGAGCTCGGCGAGCGCGCGCACCTGTCGGTGTTGCAGGGCCACGAGGTGCTGACCCTGCTGTCGCTGGCGGGCAACCACGCGATCCAAGCGGCCGGCTGGACCGGCCGCACCGTGCCCTGCTGGTGCACCTCGTCGGGGCGGGCGCTGCTGTTCGACCACGACCGGAACGCGCTCACCGCCATGCTGCGAGACGTCGAACTCCAGCCGCGCGGCCCGGACGCTCCCGCCGACGTCGACGAGCTGTACCAGAG
>JACCXR010000420.1 GCA_013696915.1 Euzebyaceae bacterium | reverse complement strand
GCCCAGGAGCACGGCCGGCGCGCGGAGCGCAACATCCCGCGACTCGAGACGCACGACCGTTACGGCCATCGGATCGACCGGGTCGAGCTCGACCCGAGCTGGCACTGGCTGCTGCGCGGCGCGGTCGAACGCGAGATCCATGCGCTTCCCTGGCGCGAGCCGCGCCCCGGCGCGCACGTCGCCCGCGCCGCGCTCGAGCTCCTGTGGACGCAGGCCAACGCCGGCGTGATGTGCCCGGTCTCGATGTCCTACGCCGCCGTCCCCACCCTGCGCACCGACCCGGAGCTGGCTGCCGAGTGGGAGCCGCGCCTGACGTTGCCGGACTACGAGCGCGGTGCGCTGTGCGGCATGGCGATGACCGAGAAGCAGGGCGGCTCGGACGTGCGCGCGGGGACTACCCGCGCGCTCCCCGCCGGCGACGGCACGTACGAGCTGACCGGCCACAAGTGGTTCTGCTCGCACCCGACGGGCACCGTCTTCCTCGTGCTCGCCCAAGCGCCCGGCGGCCTCTCGTGCTTCGTGGTCGCGCGCGGCCCGGGCTTCGAGATCCAGCGCCTCAAGGACAAGCTCGGCACGCGCTCGCTGGCCTCCGGCGAGGTCGAGTTGCGCGGCGTGCCCGGCCGGCTGCTGGGCGAGGAGGGACGAGGAGTGGCGACCATCATCGAGATGGTCACCCACACGCGGCTGGACTGCATTGTCGGCAGCGCGGCCGGCATGCGCCGCGGGGTGGCCGAGGCTGTGCACCACGCGCGCCACCGCAGCGCGTTCGGCGCCCGGCTGGCCGAGCAGCCGCTGATGGTCAACGTGCTCGCCGACCTCGCGGTCGAGTCCGAGGCCGCGACGGCGGTCGCGCTCCGGCTCGCAAGGGCCTACGACGCCGGCACCGGCGACGCCCGGGAGTCCGCGTTCAAGCGGCTCGCGACGGCGGTCGCGAAGTACTGGGTCTGCAAGCGGGCAACCACGCACGCCGCCGAGGCCCTGGAGTGCCTCGGCGGCAACGGCTACGTCGAGGACTCGGGCATGCCGCGGCTGCTGCGCGACAGCCCGCTCAACGGGATCTGGGAGGGGTCGGGCAACGTGATCTGCCTCGACGTGCTGCGCGCGATGGCCCGCAGCCCGGGGTCGGTCGAGGCCTTCCTCGCGGAGCTCGACGAGGCCGCCGGCGCCGACGCCCGGTTCGACGCGTTCGTGACCCGCCTGCGCGTCGATGTGCGGTCGGGCCATGGCGAGGCGGCGGCGCCGGAGGCCGGGGCGCGGCTGCTGGTGGAGCGGATGGCGCTCGCGCTGCAGGGCGCCCTGCTTGTGCGCCACGGCCACCCGGCGGTGGCCGACGCCTTCTGCGCCAGCCGTCTCGCCGGCGACTGGGGGAGCGCCTTCGGGACCCTGTCGGCCGGCGTCGACGCCGCCGCGATTGTGGAGCGCGCGCGGCCGAAGGTGGCCTGACGACGTTGCCCGCCCCGGCGGGAGGGACGATCATCGGGAACGGAGCCGACCGAAAAGGGACCCTGGTGGACCGCCTCAGCCCGCTGGACGCGTCATTCCTGCACATCGAGGACGACGTCAACCACATGCACATCGGTTCGACCGCCATCTTCGAGGGACCGCCCCCGGCCTACGACGAGCTCCTCGCGATGGTCCGCGGCAAGCTGCCGCTCGTGCCGCGCTACCGGCAGCGGGTCCGGACGGTCCCGTACGAGCTGGGACGGCCGGTGTGGGCTGACGACTCGCACTTCAACCTCACCTACCACGTCCGCCACACCGGCCTGCCGTCCCCCGGCAGCCGGGAACAGCTGCGCAACCTCGTCGGCCGGGTCATGTCGCAGAAGCTCGACCAGACCAAGGCGCTGTGGGAGATGTGGATGGTCGAGGGGCTCGATGAGGGCCACTGGGCGCTGATCACGAAGGCCCACCACGCCATGGTCGACGGGATCGCCGGAACGGACCTCCTCGCGGTCCTGCTCGACGACAGCCCTGAGCCCTCCGCCCCGGTCCCCGATACCTGGCGGCCGGAGGCGGACCCATCGGACCTGCAGCTGCTCGGCGAGGCCCTGACCGACTACCTCGCGAGCCCCTACGAGCAGTGGCGCGCCGTCCGGGCGGCGACCCGGCGGCCGCGGATGCTGCTGGGCCAGGCGCTGGAGGTCGCGCGCGGTCTGGTGTCGATCGCGGGCGTGGTGCGCGCGACGCCCGAGACCTCGCTCGTGGGGCCCATCGGACCGCACCGGCGCTACGCCTGGGCCCGGGCGAGCCTGGAGGACGTGAGGACGATCCGCTCGGCGCTCGGCGGGACCGTGAACGACGTCGTCCTCGCGGCCGTCACCCGCGGGTTCCGCGACCTGCTGCTCGCCCACGGGGAACCGCCCGAGGACCGGGTGGTCCGCTCCCTCGTCCCCGTGTCCGTCCGCCGTCCCCACGAACGGGGCAGCTACAACAACCGCGTCTCGGCCGTGTTCGCCGAGCTGCCGGTCGGCATCGCGGATCCGGCCGAACGGCTGGCGGCCATCCGGGCGCAGATGAAGGGGCTCAAGCAGTCCAAGCAGGCGGTCGCGGCCGAGACGCTGACGCAACTGTCCGGCTTCGCCCCGCCGCTGCTGCTGGCGCTCGGTGCGCGGGCCGCGACCCGCGCCGCGCACAGCCTGGGCAAGCGCGCCGGCATCAGCACCGTGACGACGAACGTCCCCGGGCCGCGGCACGCCCTCTACGCCCTGGGCCGCCGCATGGTCGAGGCCTGCCCGTTCGTGCCGATCGCCTCTCCCCTGCGGGTCGGCGTCGCGATCTTCTCCTACGACGGCCGGCTGACGTTCGGCGCGACCGCGGACTTCGACAGCATCCCCGACGTGGACGTCCTCTGCCAGGGGGTCGAGGCCGGGATGGGCGAGCTGGTGAAGATCGCCGAGGCGGTCCGCTAGGGCCGGCGGTCTGAGGCGGCCAGCGGAGCGAGGCGGTCCATGAAGTCCGGCCGCCGGAGCCGGCCGAGCGCGGACTCGTAGGCCTGGCTCACCACCGGGTGGGCGTGGCGCGAGTTCATCGCGTTCAAGCCCATCACCGCGAGGTCGGCGGTGGTCGGCTGGAAGGCGATCACCGGCGTGCCGCCGCGGCGGACCCGGCGGGCCTCCTCCGCGAGGCGGAGGCGCAGCGTCGCGCGGGCGGGCAGGTCGAGTGACGGCCGCATGGCGTGGCGCGCCACGGACATCGGCGACGACACGATCACCAGGTCCAGCCCCTGACCCGCGAGCAGGTCGAGGTTCGTGGGCGAGTGGACGCCGCCGTCGACGTAGCGCACCCCGCCGATCTCGACCGGCGTGAACCACCCCGGCACGGCGCAGGAGGCCGCCACCGCGGTGCCGACGTCCGTCGGCGGGGAGCCTTCCTGGCCGAACACCACGCGCTGCCCGTCGCTCAGCCGCACCGCCGGCAGCCACAGGGGCCGCTCCGGCCAGGCGTCGCCGAACAGCCACCTCACCCGCGCCGCGAACGGCCTCAAGGAAATCCGCCCCGTCGGCAGCGCGGCCGCGGTCAGGGTCCCGAGCCGCGTTCCCCACGGGCGCAGGGCCGCGCGGAACAGCAGGCCGGGCGCCGCCATCCCGACGGCCCGGGTGCGCGGCGAGGGGATCGTCTCGGGCCCACCGACCCGTGCCAGGAGCGCACGTCCCTCGACCGACAGCGGGTCGCCGGTGACGCGGGCCGCGATGTCGGCGGCGGGGAGGCCGCCGCGCAGCAGCGCCCCGACGTGCGAGCCCGCGGACGTCCCGACCACGATGTCCGCGATCCGCGGGTCCCAGCCCGTCGCCTCGGCGACCGCACGCAGCACGCCGGCGTGGAACGCGTGACCGACTACTCCCCCTGCGCCGAGGACGAGACCGATCCGGGCCATCCATGCTCCTGGTCGACGGGCGACGCGAGCGGCCGGCCAACCGCCACGCTCCCCTCCCGCATCACGCAGTGTAAAGGGGGGCCCGCCGATAGGTGCGGCGGGCGGGGGCCGGGGTGTGGTCGGCCTCACGCTACCGAGCCCGCGCCCAGGATCCGTTCAGGCGGTGCAGCTACCGCAAGGCCACGTTGGTGGACGTTGATCCGCACGGTCAGGTCAGGTTGCCGGTCAACTGAGGACGAGCTGGTCTTCCTGGATCCCGGCGCCGGTGCAGGGCGGTAGGCTCCGATGCGCATGCATCCGGCCCTCCGGCAGGTCGACTGGGACCGCGAGGGCGCCGCCGCGGTCGAGCTGCTCCGGGACCTGATCCGCTTCGACACCACCAACCCTCCGGGCGACGAGGCCGCGTGCGCCGCCTTCTGCGCCGACCGACTCCGCGACGCCGGCCTGGAGCCGGAGATCCTGACCTCGGCGCCCGGGCGGGACAACGTCGTCGCCAGGATGACCGGCGGCGTCGAGCCGCCGCTGCTGCTGACCGCGCACCTCGACGTCGTCCCCGCCGAGGCCGACCGGTGGACCCACCCGCCGTTCGCCGCCGAGATCGCCGACGGCCACGTCTGGGGCCGCGGCGCAATCGACATGAAGAACATGGCGGCGATGAGCCTGGCGGTGGTCGGCATGCTCGCCCGCTGCGGTGCGCCGCTGCGCCGCGACGTGCTCTTCGCCGGCGTCGCCGACGAGGAGGACGGCTGCGCGCACGGCAGCGCCTGGCTGGTCGAGCGCCACCCGGACAAGGTCCGCGCCGGCTACGCGCTCGGCGAGGTCGGCGGCTTCACGATCAACGTCGGCGGGCGCGCCGTCTACCCCGTCCAGATCGCCGAGAAGGGCGTGTGCTGGATCCGCGCGCGGGCGAGCGGCTCCACCGGGCACGGCAGCGTTCCGCGCGCGGACAACGCCGTCGTGCGCCTGTCGGAGTTCCTCGCGCGGGTCGGGCGCACCCGCCTGCCCGTGCACCTGTCGCCGGCGGTCGAGCGCTTCGTGCGCGAACTGGCCGCCACGCAGCCGCGCCCGGCGCGCGACGTGCTGCCGCTGGTGCTGAGCCCGCGCCTCTCGGGCATGGTCACCGGCCGGCTGATCCGCGACGCCTCGGTGGGGCGCACGCTGGCGGCCCTCGTGCGCAACACCGCCGCCCCGACGATCCTGCGGGCGGGCAGCCGGGTCAACGTCATCCCCGGCAGCGCCGAGGCGGAGCTCGACGGCCGGATCGCGGTCGGCTCCAGCGAGGCGGAACTCATGGCCGAGCTGCGGGCGCTCGCCGGACCGCACGTCGAACTCGAGGTCGTCGGCAGCCGCTCCCCGCACGAGGCGCCGGCCGAGACCCCGCTCTACGCGACCATCGCCGAGGTGGTCGGCGAGCACCACCCGGGCGCCGTCGCGATCCCGAGCGTGATCCCGGGCTTCACCGACGCCCACTACTGGTCGCAACTCGGGACCATCTGCTACGGCTTCAGCCCCGTCCGGCTCGAACCGGGCGGCGTCGCCTTCGCCGACCTCTTCCACGCCGACGACGAACGCATCCCGGTCGCCGGCTTCACGGCCGGGCTGCGAATGCTCGCCGACGCCGTCTTCCGCTTCTGCGTCGCCGACTGACGCCTCGGCATCCCACGGGCGGTCGCTGCGCGACCGCCACCACCGTGTTATGTGAATCGCCTCGGACGAGCCTCGGCGCTTCACGAGTCGGTCCCGGGATGCCGACGCTCAGTCCTGCTTGCGGGCGATCGCCTGGCCGAGCTCGAGCTTGCTCATCTTCGAGCGGCCCTTCACGCCCAGGGACTTCGCCCGCTCGTAGAGCTCCGATTTGGTGTGCCCCTTGACGTCCACGCCGCCAGCCGTCTCGCTCCGGCCCTGCCGCGCCTTCGGATCCGCCGCACGAGGGTCGGACGGGCCCTTCTCGTCCTTGGGCTCCCAGTGGTCGCCCACCTTCTCGAAGGAGTGCTTGACCGCTGAGAAGGCGGTGCGGTGCGCGCGCTCGCCTTCGCCGTAGGTCTCCACCGCCGAGTCGTGCGCCTTGACCCAGGTGCGCTGGGCCTTCTTCGGCGAGCGTTCCAGCGTGCCGGGCAGTTCGTCCTCTCCTGGCATGGCCTCTCCTCTGCAGCTGGACCTTCCAGCGTCCCGAACAAGGGTGCGGGTGAAACGCGGCAGGCCGCCCGGCCACTCGTGGTGGCAGATCGGACACCTCGCGGGCGGCGGTGGCACGATCCGGCCATGGACGAAGCTCTGGAACATGCCTGGCAACGGCTGGTTGCCCCACTCGGCGTGCCCGGACCGGACGCCGGGCGCGCGCTGGATTCCCTGGCCGGCCGCTACTGTGAGCCGCACCGGACGTACCACACCCTCAGCCACGTCCGCCACGTCCTCGCGACCGTCGACATGCTGTTGGCGCAGGGGGAGCCCGCCGACGACCCGACCGCGATCCGCCTCGCCGCCTGGTTCCACGACGCGGTCTACGACCCGCGCGCCGCGGACAACGAGGAGGCCAGCGCCCGGCTGGCGGCGAGCGAGCTGACCGATCTGGGCGTCGCGCCGGCTCGAGTCCACGCCGTGGTCGACCTCGTGCTCGCGACCGAGAACCACGTCGCCGCCACCCCGGATCAGCGCGTCCTGGTCGACGCCGACCTCGCGATCCTCGCCGCTGACCCGGCCACCTACGGCATCTACACGCGCGCCGTCCGAGTCGAGTACGCGTGGCTGCCGGAGGCCGACTGGCGCGCCGGGCGCCTCACGTTCCTCCAGCGGATGCTCGAGCGGGAGCGGATCTACGTGACCCCCGCCATGCGCCTGCGCGGGGAGCCCGCGGCGCGCGACAACCTCCAGTCGGAGCGCCGCCGGCTGCTCGCCTGAGCCGAGCGGCCGCCGCGACCGCGTGCCTACAGCAGCAGTGCGACGCCGTCGCGTCGGGGGTCCCCGGCCGCGCCGCGGGCGGACACGAGGCTCACCCCTCCGAAGTAGTGGTGGCGCGTCTCCCACCGCCGGACGTCGTAGCCGGCGGCTTCCAAGGCGTCGAGGGCGTCCTCGTCGAATCCCGGCTCGGCGTGGAGCAAGGGTGCGACCGGGTGCAGCCGCGGCCGGCGGACCGCCTCCGCCGCGTCGAGGCCCTCGCCGAGCACGCCGGAGAGGACCTGGACGAGGGCGCTGCGGATGCGGCTGCCGCCGGCGGCGCCGGCCGCCGCCACCAGCATCCCGTGGTCGTGCGCCACGCACGGGGCCATCATGCTCGCCATGCGCCCGCCGGGCTCGAGATGGCCGCGCAGGAGCTCGGACTCCCCGAGCATGCTGTTGAGGTGGACGTCCAGCCCGGGCAGGAAGTCGCCGGAGCCGACGCCGAGGCTGGTCGTCGCGACGCACGCGTTCCCGGCGGCGTCAACGACCGTGAGGTTGGTCGTGTCGCCGCCCGACTCGACCCCGGCGAGGGCCGCGGCGAAGGCGAGGGCCCGCTCCGCAGGATGGGCGCCCGCGAGCGTCGGCAGCCGCCCCAGCGTGTCGATGGTGCCGTTCAGGTCGCGACGGGCGGCGACGCGCAGACCGGCCAGGCCGGCGACCACGGGGGTGCCGTGCTCGACACGGTATGCGCGCAGGTCGGCTGCCGAGAGGATGCCGCCGCGCTCTGCCACCAGCCCCAGCAGCGACCCGGCGACCGTCCCGGAGTAGAAGCTGGCGGCGCCCTCGTCCCGCAGCAGTTCCAGGGCGCACACGAGCCCCGGCTGGTCGAGCTTCTCCCCGCCGGCGAGCAGGCGGCCCTCGGGGGCGTAGATCCCCGCGCCGTCCCCCATCGTCAGCACCGGGGCGATCATCGCGAGCACCGCGGCGTGGGCGTGGGGCAGCACGACCCCGGCGCGCGCCAGGCGCAGCGCGGGCTCGACGAGTCGCGGCCACGGCAGCCGCCCCCAGCGGCGCCACAGCGCGTCGCAGCCGGCAGGAACGCCCGGCACCCCGCACGAACCGACGCCGACCGAGTAGACGACCGGGGCCGTGCCGAACAGGATCTCGAGCTCGACCATCTCGACGGCCCGCCCGCCGGCGTCGAGGCCCGGGACGGTGACGAAGAAGTCGACGGTCTCCGGCGCGCGGCGCTCCGCGTCCCACCACACCGCGTGCCCACCGCCGGCCAGGCCGGTCATGACCGTCTCGGCGACGCACGACGCGAGGATGGCCGCGACGGCGGCGTCGGCGGCGGTGCCGCCGTCGGCCAAGACCTCCAGCCCGGCGGCGGCCGTGGCCGGGTGGCCGGCCGCGATACCCGCGGGGACGCTCACCGGCCGCAGCCTAGAGCCATCGCAACTCCACGGCCCACCCCGAGCGGGTCCGCGCCGAGCACCGGCGCAAGCCGAGCCTCATGAAGCTCATCGACGGCGCGCGCCGGCAGCCGCCGCCGTTGCGGCCGTCAGCGTCGGTGCTCATGGCAGCGCGGGTGGTTGCACGGCCCGATGAGATCCTCCACGGAGGACAGCAGCGGCTGTTCGACCAGGAGCCCGTCGCGGATCAGCGGTCGCAGGCGGGCGCGCACGGCGTGCGGGTCGGTGGTGCAGACGTGCCATGAGCTCGTGGTGGTCGACAGCACCGCCCGCCCCGGCGGCGGTCTGGCCGCCAGCTGATCGAACGCCGCCTCGACCCGGCTCCGATCCCTGTGGCGAGACACACGGTGCTGGAAGGCGAGGCTGTGCATGCCGGCGTCGTCCACGACCTGCGCGACGGCGCCGGCGCAGCCGGCGGATGAGACGTCCACTCCCTCGGGTGGGGGGCCGAGGGCGACGCGGGCGCCGGCGGGGACCCAGTCCGCCAGGCACGGAGGCTGGGTGAGCTCCAGGCCGCCGTCGGCTGCGTGCCGCGCGTGGACGAGCTCGTGCTGGCCGTTCCACCGGTCAGCCCCCTCGATGACGGGGATCAGGACGCTGGGCCCGGCGGCCGTGCGGCGGTGGTAGCGATCCGCCTCGGCAGCCCGCCGGACCGGGAGGCGGAACGGCTGCGGGCGGGCCAGCAGACCCTGCAGCAGCGCCATGCCGGGATCGCTCAGCGGATCCTCCGGCCAGCGGCCGCCGAGGTCGGGCACGACCACCTGCAAGACCTCGACGTGGTCGACGGCCAGGCTCTGGAGCATGAGCGGGTAGCGGTCCACCCACTCGGCGCGGACCGGGTCGAGACGGCACGGTGATCCGAACCCTGCGGCGGCGGCGAGGACCGCTCCGGCTCGCAGATCCACCGCGCCGTCGAGGGCCGCCCGCCCGAGCCGTTGGATCAGCGCGCCGCCGGGCTCGGCGAGCCCGACGACGATCAGCTCCGGCAACCCGTGGAGGCTCAGGCCGACCGAGTACGCGAACGGCGGCTGCTGCTCGCGGGTCGGCAGGATCACGGGCACCCCGAACCGGTGGCGTTCGAGCTGGTGGGTCAACCAGTGCAGCATCGGCGGCAGGCTTTCCATGGGATCCCTCCTCGCGCGGGACGTCGGCGTCGGGGCGACCCTACGGAGGAGATGCGACAGGAAGCCGCCAAGCTGCGGTGGTTGTCCACAACGTCGTCGGGCGCGCTCGTTCTCGAACGGGCTGCGGTCGCTACGGTCTCCAGCCATGAACCGGTCCGTCGCCCCGGCGTACCCTGGCGTCATGACGGACGTCAGGGTGCGACCGCTGCGGCGCGTGGAGTACGACGTCCTCATCGAGCAGGGCGTCTTCACCTCCGACGAGCGCATCCAGCTGCTCGAAGGGGAGCTCGTCGAGGTGAGCCCGCAAGGCGTGCCGCATGCCACCGTGATCGAGGCGTTGAACGAACGGCTGATGCCTGCGCTCGCCGGACGCCACCGCGTCCGCGTGCAGCTGCCGATGGCCGCCGGAGAGCTGTCGGAACCGGAGCCCGACCTCGCCGTGGTCTCCATGGACTCCCCGCGCGACCGCCATCCGGGGACGGCGCTGCTGGTCATCGAGGTGGCCGACACGACCCTGCGCCTGGACCTCGGCCGCAAGGCGCGCGTCTACGCCGGCGCGGGCGTGCCCGTCTACTGGGTGATCGATGTCGCCGGCGCGCGGGTGCATGTCCACGAGGACCCCGCAGGGGGCGCCTACCGCTCGATCCGCCGTCTCGGGCCGGACGACGACCTCGACGCCTGCGGCGAGCGGCTGCGCCTGCGCGACCTGCTGAGCTGACCCTTCGTCCAGCGCTCCCTCCGACGCTTTGGCGTGGGGTTCCTCAGGGCCGCCGGAGAGGCCACCTGACGTGGATGTCTCGCTCGACGGTCGGGCCTGACCGCGGGCGCCGCCCGCCGGCACCGCTCCTTGAGGTTCCGGGGCGGCCAGCGCCTCGGGGACACGGCGGCCGTCCGCCCCGCGCCGCCGCCCTCAGGTCACTTTCACAGAAGCCACCGCAATCCACGAGCACTGACGGTGACAGCGGGATCCCTCCGAGAGGGATCCCGCTGTTGCGGCAGCAGCATCAGTCCTGCCAGCGGGCCGCCTGCTCCGGAGTGCACGCCAGGTCGCTGAGTCGCGTCTCCCAGCCCTCGGGGACGCGTTGACCCTCGGGGAGGACCTCGATGTCGACGACATCGGCGTTGCGGGCGTAGCCCCACACGACCTGACCGTCCGGCGCCGCATCGACCTGCTCGCTGGTCATCGACCAGCCACCGTTGACGTCGTCGGCGAGCGACGTGATGACGCTCCAGGCGATGCGGACGCCAGCCCGGTCGGCGTAGGGCGCGAGGTCGGCGGCCGTCACCGGCTCGCCGAGCCGGCAGTGCAGTCCACCGAACGGCTCGCCCGGTTCGAAGACCTCCTCCATGAAGGCGTAGTCCTGACCGTCCGCCTCCACGCCGATCGTCAGGGTGACCGTCCCGGTGAAGACGGCGGGGTCGATCGTCAGCCGGTTCGCCCCGTCGTCGGGATACGCGATCCCGGGCGGCGGCAGCCCCGACCCGGTCGAGAAGGACGGTGCCTTGCCGACCGCGCTCGGCGACGCGGGCACGGTGTCGACGCGCACGTCGACGCCGGCTTCGCGCAACCGGCGTTGGAGCGCCGGCCCGTCGTCGAAGTCACCCGCGGACCAGTTCACCTCGATGACGCCGTCGGCGCCGACGATGACCGCGAACGCCTGGGAGCCGGACTCTCGCGGCGAGGTCACCACCGGCAGGACGGCCAGCGCCACAGCGAGGGCTGCGATCCCGGTCAGCGCCGGGACGCGCCGCCATCCGGGTCGGCGGGGCGGGGACGGCGCTGGCGCCGGTGCAGCGATGAGACGGCGCGCCTCGACGACATCGGAGAGCTCGGAGAGCAGTCGCTCCTTGAAGCGGGGGATGTCCTGGTCGATCATGTTGAAGCCTCCGTGTAGTCGATGGTGGGCTGGCGCGATGCTCCGGCGGGTGGGTCGGGTCTGGTCACGTCGAGGTGGCGCCGGACCCGGCGGCGCGCCCGGGTCAGCTGCATCCGTGCAGCAGCGGGATGGATGCCGACCGCCTGGGCCGCCTCCCTGGCCGTTAGCCCGTCGATGGTCATGAGCTCCAGCAGCGCCCGCTGGCCGGCCGGCAGCGCAGCGATGCCCTCCCGCACACGGGATGCGACATGCGCGGCGGCCAGTCGGTCTTCGAGAAGCGCGTACTCGTCGGCGTCAAGCAGTCGATGGCCGCCGGCGCGGAGCGCCGCATCAGCTCCCCGTGCTTGCTGCCGCCGCCACGACGCCACGGTGTTGGTCGCCACCCCGTAAAGCCAGCCGATGGCCGTGCCCCGGCGAGGATCGAACCGATCCGCGCAGTCGATCACCGCGACGAACACGGCTTGGGTGAGGTCCGCGGCGTCCTCCGGCGAGTGCACCCGGCGCACCACGAATGTGAGGACTCGCTCGACATGGCGGCGGTAGAACTCGGCCAGTGCGTCCGTGTCCGTGCCGAGGGAGCGCAGAAGATGCTCGTCGTTTGGTTGCACTTGCGGCTCCGCCCTGTCCGTGACGTCGCGTGTCGACGCTTTCCCGTACTTGGTGTCGGCGGCGCACAACGCAACGCGGAAAGCATCTCACGGGGCGGACAGCGTGCGCAGGGAACCGCGGCTCGACCACTTCCCTGAGGCCGCATCCGCGCTCCATGGATCGATCGGTGGCGGTCGCCGGCGGTCGGATAGGTCCCGCCACTAGGCGGCGCGGTCGGCGTGAGGTCGGCGTGAGAAGGGTGGTCAGCCTCCATGGATGTGGACGTCCCGGTGGTACAAGAAGCCCATGGGTGACGAGGAGCTGCTGGACCGAGTCCGAGCCCTGCGGTCGCAGGGGCATTCCCCCAAGCAAATCGCCCGCGCGCTGGGTGTCCGGCCGGCCCGGGTCGCGCCGCTCGCGCGGGCCGTTGCGAGGGCCCAGGCGGCGGCCGCTCCCGAACCGGGGCTCGTCGGCTGCTGGGTGAGCCCCGGGTGGAGCGTCGGGCTGACGCTGGAGAACGGTCACGATTGGCCCGACCGCCCGGGACGGCGCGCGGACGCGTCGGGGCTTGTCAGCGTGATGGTCGCGCGTGAGCGGCGACGGGACCGCGGCACCGTCTCGGTGTGCGGCTATCTCGTCGACACGTACTGCCTCGGCGTCAAGGACGCGCTCGGGCCACGGACCATGGGATCCGCCGAGCTGCGCCGGTTTGCCGCCCGCTTCTTCGGCGCCTTCGGCGGCGAGCCGTTGGACGCGCCGATCGAGCAGGCCCGCGAGCTCGTGTGGGGCGGCGTCGAATATGCGCGCGGGCTCGGGTTCGACCCGCACCGCAACTTCTGGCCGGCGGCCGAGCATCTCGGCCCGCTCGACGCGCCGGCAGCGATCAGGTTCGGCCGCTACGGCAAGCCGTTCTACGTGAGCGGACCTTTTGACGACGCCGACCGGATCAGGCAAACCCTCGAGGAACGGCTCGGCAGGGACGACTTCGGCTTCGTCGTGCCGGTGAGTCGGTAGCGGGGCTCACGCAGACCCGGCCGTCGCTGGACACCGGCTCGCGGCGGAGCGTTCGTGGCCCTCGTCTAACCTTCGCGCCGTGGAGTTCGACACGGCATCGATCCGAGCAGGCGCCGCACAGCTCACCGAGAGGATCCGCGAGCACCGGAGGACGGTGCACCGCCACCCGGAGCTGGGGTTCGCCGAGCACCGGACGGCCGCGTACGTCGAGTCGGTGCTGGACCGCCTCGGCGTCGAGCACCGCAGAGTCGTCGGGACGGG
>JACCXR010000406.1 GCA_013696915.1 Euzebyaceae bacterium | reverse complement strand
CCGACGGGTCCTGCTTATGCAACACATTCGTGATCGCCGCCGTCAACGTCGTCTTCCCATGGTCAATATGACCGATCGTGCCGACGTTCGCGTGCGGCTTCGTCCGCTCGAACTTCGCCTTGGCCATCTCAGCTCTCCTTACGTGACGTTCGCAGGGTGGGGACGGGGCTGTCGGCGCCCGGCCGAAGTGGGCTAAGAGGCTTTCCCGCCCCGAAGGCCGGGCGCCGACAGCCCAGCGGCGCGCGGAAGGGCGTCACTCGCCCCTCACTTTGGCGACGATCTCGGCGGCCAGCGAGGAGGGGACCTCCTCATAGCCGCTGAACTGCATGGTGTAGGTGGCCCGCCCCTGGGTCTTGGACCGCAGGTCGGTGGCGTACCCGAACATCTCCGACAGCGGCACGAGCGCGGTGATGACCTGGCTGTTCCCGCGAGCGGTCATGGACCCGACCCGCCCGCGGCGGGCGGTCAGGTCTCCGATGACGTCGCCCATGTAGACCTCGGGCGTGACGACCTCGACGTCCATGATCGGCTCGAGCAGCACGACGCCGGCCTTGCGGGTGGCCTCCTTGAGCGCCATCGAGCCGGCGATCTTGAAGCTCATCTCCGACGAGTCGACCTCGTGGTAGGAGCCGTCGGTGAGGATGGCGCGGATGTCGACCAGCGGGTAGCCGGCGAGGACGCCCCCCTCCATCGCGTCGCGGATGCCCGCGTTGACCGACGGGATGAACTCCTTGGGGATCGAGCCGCCGCGGATCTTGTCGACGAACTCGTAACCGCCGGTCTCCCCCGTGGGCTCGCCCTTGTCGTCGAGGACCTGGCGCGGCTCGGCGGCGAGCTTGCCGGTCGGCTCGAGGGTGATCTCGACCTCGGCGAACTGGCCGGAGCCGCCGGTCTGCCGCTTGAACCGCAGCAGGTGGTCCTTGACCGGCCGCTTGATGGTCTCGCGGTAGGCGACCTGCGGCTTCCCGACGTTGGCGTCGACCTTGAACTCGCGGAGCAGGCGGTCGACGAGCACCTCGAGGTGCAGCTCGCCCATGCCGCCGATGATCGTCTGGCCGGTCTCGTCGTCGGTGCGGACTCGAAAGGTGGGGTCCTCCTCCGCGAGCTTCTGCAGCGACGTCCCGAGCTTCTGCTGGTCCGCCTTCGTCTTGGGCTCGATCGCGATGTGGATGACCGGCTCCGGGAAGTCCATCGTCTCCAGCAGCACCGGCTGGTCGGGGTCGCACAGCGTGTCGCCGGTGGTCGTGTACTTGAGGCCGACGGCGGCGGCGATGTCGCCGGTGAAGGCGGCGTCGCGGTCCTCGCGGTGGTTGGCGTGCATCTGCAGGATGCGGCCCATCCGCTCCTTGCGGTCCTTGGTCGCGTTGACGATGGCCTCGCCCTGGTCGACCTGGCCGGAGTAGACGCGGAAGTAGGTGAGCTTGCCCACGTACGGGTCGGTCTGGATCTTGAAGGCCAGCGCCGAGAACGGCTCGTCGTCGCCGGGCTTGCGCTCCAGCTCCTCGCCGGTCTTGGTGTCCACGCCGTACATCGGCGGTACGTCGAGTGGGCTCGGGAGGTAGGCGACGACCGCGTCCAGGAGGAGCTGGACGCCCTTGTTCTTGAACGCGCTGCCGCACAGGACGGGCGTGATCTCACCGCTGAGCGTGGCGGCGCGCACGGCGGAGTTGATCTCATCGGTGGAGATCGGCTCCTCGCCGATGTACTTCTCGAGCAGCGCCTCGTCGGTGTCGGCGAGCGCCTCGATCAGGCGGCCGCGGTGCTCCTCGGCGCGCTCCCGCAGGTTGTCCGGGATCTCCTCGTCGCTCCACTTCGCGCCCAGGTCGTCGGCGCCGATCTCCCACAGCCGCGCCTTCATCTCGACGAGGTCGAGGACCCCTCGGAACCGGTCCTCGGCGCCCACGGGCAGCTGGATGGCGACCGGGTTGGCGCCCAGGCGCTCGCGGATCGAGTCGAACGAGCCGTAGAAGTCCGCTCCGGTGCGATCCATCTTGTTGATGAAGCACAGGCGTGGCACGCCGTACTTGTCGGCCTGGCGCCAGACGGTCTCGGACTGGGGCTCGACCCCGCTGACGGCGTCGAAGAGGGCGACCGCGCCGTCGAGGATGCGCAGGCTGCGCTCGACCTCGACCGTGAAGTCGACGTGCCCGGGCGTGTCGATGATGTTGATCACGTTGCCCTTCCACTGCGCGGTGGTCGCAGCGGACGTGATCGTGATCCCCCGTTCCTGCTCCTGGACCATCCAGTCCATCGTTGCGGCGCCCTCGTGAACCTCACCGATCTTGTAGTTGCGACCGGTGTAATAGAGGATCCGCTCGGTGGTCGTGGTCTTGCCCGCGTCGATGTGTGCCATGATCCCGATGTTGCGGATCAGGTGCAGTGGATGGGTGCGCTTGGACATTGCGTCTTCTCGCTTGTGGGTGTGCCGACGGCCGGCGCGCTACCAGCGGTAGTGGGCGAACGCCTTGTTCGCCTCGGCCATCTTGTGGGTGTCCTCGCGGCGTTTCACGGTCGCGCCGACGTTGTTGCTGGCGTCGAGCAGCTCGTTCGCCAGGCGCGCGCTCATCTCGTGCTCGCGGCGGTTACGGGCGTACATCGTCAGCCAGCGCAGGGCGAGCGTCATCCCGCGGCCCTGGCGGACCTCGATGGGCACCTGGTACGTCGCTCCGCCGACGCGCCGGGACTTGACCTCCAGGGCGGGCTTGACGTTGTCCAGCGCCTTCTTGAAGGTCTGCACCGGGTCAGCGCCGGAGCGCTCGCGCATGAGGTCGAACGCGTCGTAGACGATGCTCTCTGCGACCGAGCGCTTGCCGTGCAGCATGATCTTGTTGATCAGCTGTGACACGAGCACGCTGGAGTACTGCGGGTCGGCGACGACCTTGCGCTTCGCGGCTGGTCCCTTGCGGGGCATGAGGCCTACCCTTCCTTCTTGGCGCCGTACTTGGAGCGGGCCTGCTTGCGGTCGCGGACGCCGCTGGCGTCCAGGGCGGCCCGGATGACCTTGTAACGGACGCCCGGGAGATCCTTCACCCGGCCGCCCCGGACGAGCACGATCGAGTGCTCCTGGAGGTTGTGCCCCTCGCCCGGGATGTACGCCGTGACCTCGATCTGCGACGTCAGCCGGACGCGGCACACCTTGCGGAGCGCCGAGTTCGGCTTCTTGGGCGTGGTCGTGTACACGCGCGTGCAGACGCCCCGCCGCTGCGGCGAGCCCTTGAGGGCCGGCGTCTTCGCCTTGGCCGCCTTGTCCTGGCGACCCTTGCGGACCAGTTGCTGGATGGTGGGCATGGACTCTCTTCCGGTGGTGCGGCGCGCGACTGGGAACGGCGGCGTTCCGACCGGCACTCGACCGATCCACGGTGCCGGGCGTTTCGGGGGCTGAGCACGAACCCGAACGCGGCACCCCGCGCCCGAAAGCGGAGCGACGGAGAAGCGGTGAACGGTCGTGTTCGTCGGCGTACAGCGTGCGGCGAGCGAGCGCCGGCAACGCTGCACCAGAGCTTGAGCTCAGGTTGCGCCGGTGACGATGGCCGACAGCAACAGCGCCCGGGCACGCCCGAGCGCCATCACGACTGGAAAGCCTACGTTCGGGCGGTCCGGCTGTCAACCGCCGCGCCGCGCCGGCCGATAAGGGCGCGATCGGCGTGGGCAGGAGGCCACCTCCAGTGGCGGCCCGGCCTCAGCGGTCGTCCCTGCCGGATACGGCACAAACCACCGCCGAGCGCCCCCGCGACCGCGACAGCCCGGGGCCCGGTTTTCAGCGCCCCTTCAGGGGAGAGGGCAGCCAACAGCGAGCGACGCGGAGAGGCGCGCGCCGCTCGCCTGGAGGCGACTGCCCCTCGAT
>JACCXR010000387.1 GCA_013696915.1 Euzebyaceae bacterium | reverse complement strand
GCAGTACTCGGCGTCGTCCGCCGACGTTGCCGAGGTCTGCGTCGGCGAGGCGGTGTCGTCGGTCGGCGAACCGGTCGGCGACGGGCTCGCCGTCGGCGACGGACTGTCGGTCTCGGACGTGGCCGTGTCCGTCGGCGAGATGGTCATCGTCGCCGTGGTCGGCTCCGCCGTCGGGGTCGTGTCCGCGGTGGTGCCGGTGCCCGTGGTCGCGTCGTCGGGTCCGCCGCACGCGGCCAGCAGGATGAGAGCCAGGCCGGCTGTGCAGGTTCGTGCGCGCATCGCAACTCCTCCCAGCGCAGGCTCCGCGGCCCGCCGGTCATTGTCGACGCCGTCCCCATGCCCGGTCCGGCGTCGCGGCAATCGTGGCGCGGGTTAGCGCGGTGCTCTGCCGTGCTCCGCTGATCCGTGAATCGCCGAGGCTCGTCCGAGGCGATTCTCATGATTCGGTGGGGGCGGTTGCGCAGCGACCGCCAATCGATGATGACAGGGCGCACTCGGCGACGGCGCCGACGTCGTCGGGCGCGGCGGCCGGCTGGGGCGTCGAGGGGTCGGCGTAGACGACGCCGTCGTAGACCACGCTGGGGACCCGGCGCAGCGACTCGCCGACCCCCCCGACCCGGCGGCCGGCCAGGTTCCAGACCGACCGCCCGGACGGCGCCTCGAGCAGCCCCGACGCAGGGCAGTACGCGGCACCGCCCGGCGGCGCGACGAAGGTCCGGACCGGGCCGCCGGCGCGGACCACGAGCAGGCCGCGGGGCAGCGGGTCGACCGCCACGACGACGGCCCCGCCGGCGTCGATGTCCGCAAGCGGAGTCACAGCGCGGTACGGCCCGGCCGGCGGCCCGGTCCGCGTGAGGAGGAAGACCGCTCCGGCGAGGAGGACCAGCAACGCCGCCGCCGCCGCAGCGAGCACCCAGCCGAGCCCCATCTGCTCCCGCAACACGATCTTGCGGGACCGCTTGGCGGCACGTTCCGGCAGGTAGCCGCCGGGACCGAAGTCAGGACCGGACAGAAGCGTCCCCCTCGCGCCGTCCACCGACGCGTTCTCGGCCGTGGGCTATGCTCGCGGCCGGTCTGGCGCGCCGCGGCCGGCCGCTTGATGCCCGGCAGTGTCGTCCGCCCCGACCAGGAGGCGCAACCGTGTCCATCCGCGTGCTGATCGCAAAGCCGGGACTGGACGGGCATGACCGCGGCGCGAAGATCGTCGCGCGGGCGCTCCGCGACGGCGGCATCGAGGTGGTCTACACCGGTCTCCACCAGACGCCCGAGCAGATCGTCGAGGCGGCCCTGCAGGAAGACGTCCAGGCGGTCGGCCTGTCGGTGCACTCCGGCGCCCACATGACGCTGTTCCCGAAGGTGTCCGCCCTCCTCGCCGAGCGCGGCGCGGACGACGTCGTCGTCTTCGGCGGCGGGATCATCCCGAAGGAGGACATCGCCGCCCTGTCCCAGCAGGGCGTCGCCGCCGTGTTCACTCCCGGCGCACGCACGACGGACATCGTGGACTGGGTGAAGGCGAACGTGACGCCGCGCGACTGACGTCCCGAGAGAAGGGCTCGACGAGCACATGGACCTCATGGAGTACCAGGGCAAGGACCTCTTCCGCCGTTACGGCATCCCCACCAGCGCCCAGGGGCAGGTGGCGTCCAGCGCCGACGACGCGGCGGCGCTCGCCACCGGCTTCGGCGTCCCGGTCATGGTCAAGGCGCAGGTGCTGACCGGCGGGCGCGGCAAAGCCGGAGGCGTGCAGTACTGCCCGGACCCGGCGGCGGCGCGCGCGGCGGCCGAGCGCATCCTCGGGCTGGACATCAAGGGCCACGTCGTCGGGCTCGTCCTGGTGGAGCCCGCGAGCGACATCGCCGAGGAGTACTACCTGTCCCTGCTCGTCGACCGCGTCGGCAAGGGCCACAAGATCATCTGCTCGGCCGAGGGCGGCGTCGAGATCGAGCAGGTGAACCGGACCAACCCGGAGAAGGTCGTCAAGGTCGACGTCGACCCCACGGCCGGTCTGAGCGCGGCAACCGCCCGGCGCGTCATGGACGACGCGGGGCTGCCCGAGCGGGCCCGGGACCAGGCCGCCGCGCTCCTGCTCGGCCTCTACCAGGGCTTCGTCGACGCCGACGCGACGCTGTTCGAGGTGAACCCGCTCGTCCTCACCCCCGACGACCGGGTAATCGCGCTCGACGCCAAGGTCTCGATCGACGGCAACGCGCTGTTCCGCCACCCCGACCTGGCGGCGCTGGACGACAGCTCGGCCGGGGACTCGCTGGAGGCCAGGGCGAAGCAGGCGGGCCTGCAGTACGTCAAGCTCGACGGCGACATCGGGGTCATGGGCAACGGCGCCGGGCTGGTCATGTCGACCCTCGACGTGGTCAACCAGGCGGGCGGCCGCCCGGCGAACTTCCTCGACGCCGGCGGCGGCGCGAGCGCCGCGAGCATGGCGACGGGCATCGCGTTCGTCCTCGGCGACCCGCAGGTCAAGGTCATGCTCGTGAACATCTTCGGCGGCATCACGCGCTGCGACGACGTCGCCCGCGGGGTGCTCGGCGCCCTCGAGGAGATCGGCGAGGTCCGCCAGAAGCTGGTCGTGCGCCTCGACGGCACGAACGCCGAGGAGGGACGGCGCCTGCTGACCGAGGCGGACAACCCGAACATCGTCCCCGCCGAGAAGATGCTCGACGCCGCCGAGGCCGCCGTCGCGCTCGTGAAGGAGGCCTGAGCCGTGAGCATCCTCATCGACGAGACCAGCCGGGTCGTGGTGCAGGGCATCGGCAGCCAGGGCACCTTCCACGCGCGCCGCAACGCCCGGTACGGGACCACCATCGTGGCCGGCACGCACCCGAAGAAGGGCGGGACGACCTGGGAGGAGCTCGGCGTGCCGGTCCGCGCCACGGTCGCGGAGGCGGTGGAGTCCGACGGGGCGGACACGACGATGATCATGGTCCCCGCGCCCTTCACGAAGGACGCGATCCTCGAGGCCCACGGGGCCGGCATCGCGACGATCGTGTGCATCACCGAAGGGGTGCCGCTCCACGACATGGCGGTCGTCTACAACACCCTCTACCCCCGCCGACCCGACGGCTCGTTCACGAAGGAAGGGCGGCCGGTGCTCGTCGGGCCGAACTGTCCCGGCCTGATCTCGCCGGGCAAGGCGAACGTCGGGATCATCCCCGGCGAGATCACGAAGCCGGGCAAGGTGGCGCTCGTCTCCCGCTCGGGGACGCTGACGTACCAGATCATGCACGAGCTCAACCTCGCGGGGATCGGCATCTCGACCTGCGTCGGCATCGGCGGCGACCCGATCATCGGGTCGAACTTCCTCGACGTCATCCCGCGCTTCGCCGAGGACCCCGACACCGAGGCGATCGTGTTCGTCGGCGAGATCGGCGGGACCGAGGAGCAGCGCGTGGGCGAGTGGATCGCCGAGCACATCCCCGACACGCCGGTCGTCGCCTACATCGCCGGATTCACCGCCCCGCCGGGCAAGCAGATGGGCCACGCCGGCGCGATCGTGAAGGAGGGCGGCGAGGGCGGCGAGACCGCCGCCGACAAGAAGGCCGCCCTCGAAGAGCTCGGCATCGCCGTCGGCACGAACCCCACCGAGACCGCCGAGCTGATGATCGAGCGCCTGGCGTGAGCCGGGGGGTCCCGGTCAGGCCGCCGGGAGCACGTAGCGCCAGATCGCCAGGTAGTGCGCCGTGCTGGCCGCGATCACGAAGAGGTGGAAGACCTCGTGGAAGCCGAACCAGGCCGGCGCCGGGTCCGGCCAGCGATTCAGGTACACGACGGCGCCGGCGGTGTAGAGCAGCCCGCCGAGGGCGATGAGGCCTGACCCCTCCCACGGCAGGGCGGTCATGACCCTGGTGAACGGCACCACCAGCAGCCAGCCGACCGCCAGGTAGCCGAGGGTCCCGAGCCACCGGGGCGCCTGCAGCGGCGAGGCGGCGATGACCGCCCCCACGATCGCGACCGCCCAGGCGACGAACAGGCTCCACGCGCGCCACGACCCGTCGAGGGTGTGGAAGGCGATCGGGGTGAAGGTGCCGGCGATGAACAGCTGGATCATCGCCCCGTCGCACCGGGAGAGGATCAGGCGGGTCCGCGCCCCCCACCGGGGCACGTGATAGATCGAGCTCGTCGCGTACAGCCCCACCAGGCAGATCCCGAACACCAGCACCGACAGCCGCGCGCTGGCCGCCGGCGACGCCGAGCGCCACAGAACCCAGACACCGGCCACCGCCAGGGGCGTCATGGCGGCGTGGAGCCACCCCCGAAGGAGCGGTCGGCCGTCTGCCCGCAGCGGTGGGCTTCGGCGGGCGTTCGGGGGCTGGGCGACCACTGCGATCCTTCGGACTGGGCAGCCGCCGGGACTGCGGCTCCGCCGCCCAGTCTTCCGGCGCCGGGCGAGATCCGCAAACCAGGCCGCCCGGTCAGCGCGCGGCGGCATGACAACCCGCCCCGTCTGGCATGATCGCCCAGATGGCGTCGGGGGTGCCGAAGCGACTGGCCGTGCTCGTCTCCGGCGCCGGCACGAACCTCCAGGCGCTGCTCGACGGCGACGACCTCGGAGGAGCGGTGACGGTCGTCGTGTCGGACCGTTCCGGCGCCGCCGGGCTGGAGCGCGCGCGCCGAGCGGGGATCGAGGCGGTCGCGGTCGAACCCGCCGGGTATGCCGACCGCGCGTCATGGGAGGGGGCGCTGGTCTCCGCGGTCGCCGCCGGCGCCCCGGACCTGGTGGTGCTGGCCGGGTTCCTGCGGATCCTCTCGCGCCGGTTCGTGGATCGCTGGCCGGTGCTGAACGTCCACCCCTCGCTGCTGCCCGCGTTCCCCGGTGCGCACGCGGTGGACGACGCGCTCGCCTACGGCGTCAAGGTGACCGGCGCCACCGTCCACTTCGTCGACGAGCAGGTCGACCACGGCCCGATCGTCGCCCAGCGGGTCGTGGAGGTCCGGCCCGGCGACGACGCCGGCACGCTCCACGACCGCATCCAGCGCGCCGAGCACGAGGTGCTGCCCGCCTGCGTCCGCCTGTTCTGCTCCGGCCGCCTCACCGTGGACGGCCGCCATGTGAGGATCGCCGAGTGATGTGAGGAGCGCCGAGTGACCGACGTCGTCCCCCTCCGCCGCGCGCTGCTGAGCGCCTACGACAAGTCCGGCCTCACCGACTTCGCGGCCGCCCTGGTCGCCGCCGGCGTCGAGCTGATCTCGACCGGCTCGACGGCGCAGCGCATCCGCGGCGCCGGTGTCCCCGTGACGGACGTGAGCGAGGTCACCGGCTTCCCCGAGCTCATGGACGGCCGCGTCAAGACGCTCCACCCGGCCATCCACGCGCCGATCCTCGCCGACCGGTCGAAGCCCGAGCACCTCGCCGCCCTCGCCGAGCACGGCTTCACCGGCATCGACCTCGTCGCCGTCAACCTCTACCCGTTCCGCCGGACCGTGGCCGAGGAGTCCGTCGACCCCGCGGACGCGGTCGAGATGATCGACATCGGCGGTCCCGCGCTGCTGCGGGCGGCGGCGAAGAACCACGACGCCGTCGCCGCGGTCGTCGACGCCGCCGACTACCCGGCGATCCTGCGGGAACTGCGGGAGCGCGGGGGCGTCAGCCGCGCCACCCGCCTCCGTCTGGCGGGGAAGGCGTTCGCCCACACCGCTGCCTACGACGCCGACGTCGCGGCCTGGTTCGCGCGCGGTGAGCCCTTCCCCGCCCGCCTGACGAGGACGTGGCGCAAGGCACAGGACCTCCGTTACGGCGAGAACCCTCACCAGGCCGCCGCCTACTACGTCGAGGACGGCGCGGCGGTCGGGCTGGCGAGCGCGCGGCAGCTGCACGGCAAGGAGCTCTCCTACAACAACCTGCTCGACGCCGACGCGGCGTGGGGCATGGCCGCCGACTTCGACGAGCCGTGCGTGGCCATCGTCAAGCACACGAACCCGGCAGGGCTCGCGGTGGCCGGGACGCTCGCCGACGCCTACCCCGGCGCCCTGGCGGGCGACCCGGTGAGCGCCTTCGGCGGCATCGTCGCCGCCAACCGCCCGGTCGACGCGGTCACCGCCCGGCAGATCGTCGAGGTGTTCACCGAGGTCGTCGTGGCGCCCGCCTTCACCGACGAGGCCCTCGAGGTGCTCCGGGCCAAGGCGAACCTGCGCCTGCTGGAGGTGCCGGCGCCCGGACGGCCGCGGCGCGCCCTCCGCAGCGTCGCGGGCGGGCTCCTGGTGCAGGACGCCGACAGCGCCCCCGAGGCGCCGCAGACGTGGTCGGTGCCGACCCGGGCACAGCCCGACGACGGCCTGCTCGGCCAGCTGCGGTTCGCCTGGCAGGTGTGCAAGCACGTGAAGTCCAACGCCGTCGTACTCGCCAGGGGACGCGCCGTCGTCGGTGTCGGCGCGGGGCAGATGTCCCGGGTCGACAGCGTCCGCATCGCGGTGGAGAAGTCGGGCGGCCGCCACGACGGCGCGGTGCTCGCCGGCGACGCGTTCTTCCCCTTCCGCGACGGCCCCGACGTCGCGCTCGACGCCGGCGTGGTGGCGATGATCCAGCCCGGCGGCAGCGTCCGGGACGCCGACGTGGTCGCCGCCTGCGATGAGCGCGGCGTGCCGATGGTGCTCACCGGTCGCCGCCACTTCCGCCACTGAGCCCCGGAGCCGGCTTTCGCGACTACGATGCCGGGGTGAGCTCCTCTGCCCAGCCCGCCCGTTCTGGCTCCGCAGGACTGCGCAGCGCCGTCGTGGGCCTGCTCGTCGGCTTCCTGCTCGGCGTCGTCCTGCTGGTGGTCCTGACGGGCAACCCCTTCTCGTCGTCGAACGAGATCACCTACCAGCAGGTCCGCGTCATCGCGACCACCGAGGACGGCGACGGGATCTGCGTCACCAGCGACCTCGCGTCGACGGCGCCAGCGACCGGATCCCAGGAGTGCGCTGTCCTGGGGCTCGCCGCGGGGGTCGAGGCGCCGGCCGAGGGGGACGTCGTGATGGCCGGGCTTGCCCGCGTGTCCCCGCCTGAGGGCGACGCCTACCTGCAGATCGTGTGGGTCGAGGGGACAGAGGTGGAGCCGCCCACGGAGACCGGATCGGAGACCGAACCGGCGACCGAATCCGGATGAGCGCCGAACGCGGCCGTCCGCCGGGTGGCGACGACGACGCCCGTCTCGGCGGTCGGCACGTCTACGACGCGGAGATGTAGGACCGGCGGCGCGCCCACGGCCGCGCCGGCCGCGCGTCGCGGCCCTCCGCCCCGGGGGGCGGACCGTCGCGGTTCCCCTGGCGGAGCGACGCGAGCAGGATGCCGCCGGCCACCACCACGACGCCGATTCCCTGGACCGGGGAGGGGTCCTCGCCGAGCAGCACGACGCCGAGCACCACCGACGCCACGGGTTGCAGGAGCAGCAGCACCGACGTCACCAGCGCCGGCAGCCTCGGCAGGGACACCGAGATCAGCAGCCAGGCGACGACCTGGTTCGTCAGCGCCAGGACGAGCAGCCAGCCGTGCGCTGGCCACGACGGCGACATCCAGAGGTCGCCCGCGGCCGCGCCGGCCAGCCCGGACACGACCGCGGCGACCAGCGAGGCCTCGAACAGCGGGCCCGCCGGCCGGCGCAGATCCCGGTTGCCCCGCCGCAGCAGCAGCAGGAAACCGGCGTACGCGCACGCCGTCACCAGCCCGTAGATGACTCCGAGCCCCGGGTTGCGGCCGTACGCCCCGCCCCCGACCGCGCCCGAGATCAGCACCACGCCGAGCAGCACGACCGGCACGGCGGTCAGCAGGCGGCGGTCAGGCCGCTCGCCGAGCACCATCCAAGCCACGATGCCGACGATGACCACCTGCGTGTTCGCGAGCACGGTGGCGAGGCCCGCCCCGACCTCCGCGATCGCGTGGTGCCAGAAGGTCAGGTCGATCGCGAAGAACACGCCGGCCGCCAGGGCCGCCCTGCGATCCGCCGGGGCACGTGGCCCGTAGCGCCGCTGCTCGCGGGCCGCGAGCGCCGCCAGCACCGGGAGCGCGTACGCGCAGCGGTACACGGCCGCGGTCGAGGGCGCGACGTCGGCGAGGCGAACGAAGATCGCCGAGAACGCGATCATCAGCGCTCCAACGGTGCCGGAGAGCACGGGCCGGCGCACCGGGCCCGCGGAGGGCGGGGTGGTCAATGGGGCTCCCTGCAGGCCACGAGCGGCGCAGACCGGCACGATAGCGTCACGAGGTCCGTCCGGTGACGACAGGGAGGCGGCAGTGAGCACGACGGCGCGGGCCCGGGTGGTCGCGGGCCTCCGTCTGCTCCGGTGCGTCGGTCGCGGCGGTGAGGGGGAGGTCTGGGAGGCCCGGGACGACGCCGGCCGTGCCCGCGCCCTCAAGCTGATCCGGCCCGAGTGCCTCGCCGAGCCCGAGGACGTCGAGGCCCGGGGCCGCTGGCTGCTGCGGATCGACCACCCCGCCCTGGTCCGGGTGTACCGCGGCGGGCGGCTGCTCGGCGGGCCGCTGGCCGGCTGGGGCTATGTCGAGATGGACTACGTCGACGGTCCGTCGCTGGCGTCGGCCGGGCGCGACGACGGAGCGCTCGAGCGGCTGCTGCCGCTCGCCGAGGCGCTGGACCTGCTCCACACCGGCGCGTGGTCCGACGGCGTCCCGCTGGTCCACCGGGACGTCAAGCCGGCGAACATCGTCGCCGCCGCGAGCGGGCTGGTGCTCGTGGATCCCTCCACGCTGCGCGGGGTCGACGCGACCCACCTGACCAGGATCGGGACGCCCGTCTTCTGCGCGCCGGAGGTGGTCACGGGGCGGATCGGACCGGCGGCCGACGTGTACTCGTTCGCGGCCACGGCGGTGGCGCTGCTGACCGGCGCGCGCGGTGACGCCCTCGTCCGGCTGCTCGACGAACCACAGCGGTGCGACGTGCCCGACGGTGTCCGCCTGGCGCTGTCATCCCGCCCAGGCGACCGGCCCGTCTCGTGCCGGTCCCTGCTGGAGCCCGGCTCGGCGCTCGGCTGGCAGGTGGTCGATCCGGACGTGTTCTGGGGACCGGACCCGCGGACCGCCGGATCGGCCACCACCGCGGTGGCGCGGCCGGCACACCGGGGGGAAGGGCTGCAGTGGCCGGACTCCGGGCCCGAGGCTGCGGCCGGGCCGCGCTGGGATGACCGCCCGCCCGAGGTCGAGCTGGCGGCGGCCGCGACGGGGGGCAGCCACGCGTTCGGGGGAGGGCCGCAGCGGCACCCGTCGGAGCGCCCGCGCCCTCCCCGGTGGGGTCGCTGGTTCCTCGTCCTCGCCGTCCTCGTCGCCGCGCCCGCGGTCGGCTGGGTCGGCGGCGCGATCCCCCGCGAACGGCTGCTCGTCGCCGCAGCCGCGGTCGCGGTCGTGCACTTCTCGGCGCAGCTGCTCGCCGGAGGCCCGCTGGGGCTCGCGGTGCTCGCACCCCCCGTCGCGTGGGCGTTCCTCATCGCCGACCGCACGGCCGGGTCGCTGCTGCGCCGCAGCTGGACGCGCGCGGTGGTGACCGGCGCGCTCGCCGTCGTCACCGTCGCGCTGACGGCGCCGCTGCAGGGCCCGCAGCCGGCCGCGCTGGTCC
>JACCXR010000346.1 GCA_013696915.1 Euzebyaceae bacterium | reverse complement strand
CTTGAGAACAGTCGCGCCGACCTGGTGGTCGTCGCGGGTCCGGACGGGGCACTGCTCGGCTCGGTGGCATCCGAGCCAGAGTTCGCCCCAGGCGTCGACGTCCGCCCCGCCCCGGCCGCGATCGCCGAGGCCGTCCGGACGCGGGTGCCCCCCGCCGGGGTGCTCCTCGAGACCCGCGAGATCCGGGCCGGGGGCAACGAGGGGGCGGTGCTCGGTTACCTGATCTCTGGACTCTGGGCGGATCGGCAGCTCCTGGATCTGTTGCGCGTGCCGGTCGGGACGGCCTTCCTCGCGGGGGAGGAGGTCCTCGCCGCCGATGGGGGGACCATTGCCTCGCTGCCGCAAGGTCCCCTCCCCGACCAGGGGGACATCGGGCCGGTGACGGTCGACGGCGGCGACGCGCTCGCGGCGGTGATCCCCCTGGGGTCGGCGGCCGGCGGTGACGTGGGAGGCAGCCCGTCGTCGCTGCTGCTCTGGTCGCCGCTGCCGGTGTCGCCCTACGGCCCGGGGCTCGTGCTCGCGCTGCTGGCCATCGTGGTCATCGTCTCCGGAAGCGTGGGCTGGATCCTCGCCGGCGGGGTGGTGGCGCCGGTCCGCCGGGCGGCGGACGTCGCGCGCGCCGTTGCCGGCGGGGACCTCCAGCAGCGGCTCGCGCCCTCGGGCGGCAGGGAGCTCGCCGACCTCGCCACCGCGCTGAACACCATGGCCGCCGTGCTGTCCGACCGCCTGGCGGAGCTGCAGCGCAGCAAGGAGGAGCTGCGCGGCTCGCTGTCGCGGCTGGGCCAGACGCTGTCGTCCAGCCTCGACCTGAACCGCACGCTGGCCGTGATGGTCGAGACCGTGATGATCACGCTGTCGGCCGACCGGGCCGTGCTGATGCTTCTCACGCCCGAGCGGGACGCCCTCTACGTGAAGGTGGGTCGCGGGATCGGCTCGCCCGTCCGCCGCCTGGCGCTGTGGGAGGGCCTCGCCGGCTGGGTCGCGCGGACCGGCACACCCGTGCGGCTGCCCGACGATCGCAGCGCGGCGCCGCCTCCCGCCGAGGGCGAGCTCGCGGGCCCGCACCAGCTGGCGGTGCCGCTGCTCGGGAGGGGCCAGGCCATCGGTGTCCTGTCGCTCGTGCGCGACGAGGGTGGGCTCCCATTCACCCAGGACGACCTCGAGACGATCTCGAGCTTCGGGACGCAGGCCTCCGTCGCCATCGAGAACGTGATGCTGCACCAGGAGGCCCGCCGGCTGTCGGTGACGGACCCGCTGACCGGGCTGTGGAACTTCCGGTACTTCCAGATCCAGGCGGACCGGGAACTGGAGAGCGCCTCGCGGTCGTCCCGGCCGCTGTCGCTCGTCATCGTCGACATCGACAAGTTCAAGCACGTCAACGACACCCAGGGCCATCAGGTCGGCGACGAGGTCCTGATCGAGGTCGCGCGGCGCATCCGCGACTCCACCCGCGTGCCCGACGTCGTCGCCCGGTACGGCGGGGAGGAGTTCGTCGTCCTGCTGCCGGGCACGGGGCTGGACGGGGCCGTCGCCACCGCCGAACGGATCCGGCTCGCCGTCTACGGCGATCCTGTGGTCGTCGATCTTCCCAGCGACGGGGATGCTGTGGGGCCGCTCCAGGTGTCCTGCAGCGGCGGCGTCGCGTCCTTCCCCGACCACGGGCGGACGGTCGCCGGCCTGCTGCGGACGGCGGACGCGGCCATGTATCTCGCCAAGACCCGCGGGCGGAATCGGGTGTTCGCGGCGGGCTCCGCGGGCATCGTCGCGCCCGGGGAGACCGGCGCATCGCAGTCCCAGGCCTAGGATCCGGGTCGCGCGACGCGCGCGTCCGGCTCCCATGAGAAAGGAACCACTGTGCGAGCGCACAAGGCGGTGATCCCGGCAGCCGGCCTGGGAACGCGGTTCCTGCCGGCCACGAAGGCCCAGCCCAAGGAGATGCTGCCGATCGTCGACAAGCCCGCGATCCAGTACGTGGTCGAGGAGGCGGTCACGGCGGGGCTCGACGACGTCCTGCTCGTGACCGGTCGTGGCAAGCGCGCGCTGGAGGACCATTTCGACCGGGCGGTGGAGCTCGAGCGCCAGCTCGCGAACGCCGGCAAGGAGGACCTGCTCGCGGCCGTCCGCGCGGTGTCCCAGCTCGCGGCCGTCCACTACGTTCGCCAGGGCGAGCCGCTCGGCCTCGGTCACGCCGTGGGCTGCGCGCGGCAGCACGTCGGCAGCGAGCCCTTCGCCGTGCTGCTCGGCGACGACCTGATCGGGGACCAGGAGCGGCTGCTGTCGAAGATGGTCGGCCTGTGCGACGAGACGGGACGCAGCGTGATCGCGGTCATGGAGTTCGGCGACTCCGAGCTCGGCAAGTACGGCGTCATCGCCGGGGAACCCGACCCCGACCACCCAGACGTCTACCGCGTGACCGACATGGTCGAGAAGCCGGGCAAGGCCAACGCCCCGTCCAACCTGTGCATCATCGGCCGCTACGTCCTCACGCCGGACATCTTCGACCACATCGTCGGGACGCGCCCCGGCCGCGGCGGGGAGATTCAGCTGACGGACGCGATGAAGGCGCAGGCGCGCGAGGAGCCGATCCGGGCGATCAGGTTCTCGGGCGTGCGCTACGACGTCGGCAGCAAGCAGGACTACCTTCGGGCCACCGTCGAGCTGGCGGCACGACGGCCGGACCTCGGTCCCGCGTTCCGCGACTTCCTCGTCGACTTCGTCAAGGAGCTGTAGCCGGTGGCGGCGGTGCCCCGGGCGGCGCACGAGCCGGACGCGCACGCCGGCCACGTCCACCACGTCGATCCCGCCGAGCTCGTCCCGCTCGAGCGGTACCGCCAGCACGTGCTCGGCCGCATCCTGCCCCTGGAACCGGTCGCGCTGGACCTGCTCGAGGCGCACGGCTGCGTCCTGGCCGAGGACGTCGTGGCCGCCGCCGACGTGCCGGCGTTCGTGAATTCCGCGATGGACGGGTACGCGGTCCGGGCGGGGACGACCGTGGACGGCGCGGATCTTGAGCTGGTCGGCGAGATCGCGGCCGGCGCCGGGCGGCTGGTCGACCCGGGGCCCGGCCAGGCGGTCCGCATCATGACGGGGGCGCCGCTCCCGCCCGGCGCGGACGCCGTGGTGCCGGTCGAGGTCGCCGACGAGGCCGACGGGCGCGTGCGGCTCCGGGCCGTGCCGCGGGCGGGTGAGAACGTCCGAGCGGCGGGCGAGGACGTGCGGGCGGGTGCCACGGTCCTTTCCGCCGGGAGGAGGCTGGGAGCCGCGGACATCGGCCTGTGCGCCACCGTCGGGCGCGCACGCGTCCTCGTCCGGCCACGGCCTCGGGTCGTCGTGATGTCCACCGGGGACGAGCTCGCCGAGCCCGAAGGGCCGCTCGCGGCGGGTCAGATCCGCGACTCGAACTCCTACACGCTGACGGCGCTGGCACGTGAGACCGGCGCGGTCGCGTCACGCCGGGCGATCGTGCCCGACGACCATGGAGCGCTCACGGAGGCGTTCGACGGCGTCGCCGCCCGGGCGGACGTCCTCGTGACCACCGGTGGGGTGAGCGCCGGGCGGTACGACCTGGTGAAGCGGGTACTCGCGGAGATGGGCGACGTCCGCTTCTCGAAGGTGGGGATGCAGCCGGGAATGCCGCAGGCATTCGGCTTCGTCTCCGGACGGTCGGCGCGGCCGCTGGCCTGCTTCGGGCTGCCAGGCAACCCGGTCAGCGCCTACGTCAGCTTCGAGGTGTTCGTGCGCCCCGCCCTCCGCCTCCTCCAGGGCCGGCGGGACCTGCAGCGGCCGATGGTCACCGCCGTGCTTGACGAGGCCGTGCGCAGCCCGGAGCACAAGGTCTCGTTCCTGCGCGTCGCCCTGCACCGCGCGGACGACGGCTGGCGCGCCCGGCCGACGGGGGCGCAGGGCAGCGGCCTGCTGACTTCGGTGGTCGCGGCAGACGGGCTCGCCGAGATCCCGGCCGACCGGACGAGCGTGGACGCGGGGGAGCCCGTGGTCGTCCACCTGCTGGTGGATCCGACGTGAGCGAACGCGAGCTCACGCACCTCGACGCGCAGGGCAACGCCCGCATGGTCGACGTCGGCGACAAGGGTGTCACCCGGCGCGAGGCGGTGGCGCGCGCACGTCTGCGGCTGTCCCCGGCCGCTGCCGCGGCGCTGGCGGAGGGTCGACTGCCGAAGGGCGATGCGCTCCCGGTCGCACGGATCGCCGGAATCCTCGCGGCCAAACGGACCCCAGAGCTCATCCCGCTCTGCCACACCGTCGCCATCGCGTCGGTGGGCGTCGAGGTCGACGTCGACGTCGACGCCGGCTGCGCCACGGTGACGGCCACGGTCGCGGCCGCCGACCGGACCGGGGTGGAGATGGAGGCGCTGGTCGCGGCCAGCACCGCCGCGCTGACGCTGTACGACATGGTGAAGGCCGTGGAGCGCGGCGCCTTCGTCGAGCGGGTCGAACTGGTGTCGAAGACCGGTGGGGTGCGCGGCGACTGGCGGCGCGCCGGGGAGGCGCCGTAGATGCTGGCCGCCGTCGTCACCGTGTCGACGCGGGCGGCCGCCGGGGTCTACGGCGACGACGCCGGGCCCGCGGTGGCGGCGGTGCTGCGCGCGGCCGGCTTCGACGTGGGCGAGGTGGTCGTGGTCCCGGACGGACGCGCCGGCGTGGGCCGGGCGATCGTCGACGCCTGCGTCGGGGCCGACCTGGTCGTGACGAACGGCGGCACGGGCCTGCACCCGCGGGATCTGACGCCGGAGGCGACCCGCGACGTCGTCGACCGTCTCGCGCCCGGATTCGCCGAGGCGATGCGGGCCGCGTCGCTGGCGGTGACGCCGATGGCGATGCTGTCGCGGGGGGTCGCGGGCGTCCGCGGGCGCACGCTCGTGCTGAACCTCCCGGGATCTCCGAAGGCCGCGGTCGAGAACCTCCAGGCCGTCGTGGGAGTCCTGCGCCACGCCGTGGACCAACTCGGTGGCGGTGACCACCCGCGCCCCGACGGGGGACCTACGGGGTAAATCACACGGTTGAGGTTATGGTCGGCGCCCATGAGCGCCGTGGTCGTCGCCTTGCTGGGGGGCTTGTGGGCTTCGATACTGCTCCCAGGCGCGCTCCAGGCGCGCCGCGAGAACCGTCCCATCAGCTCCGTCCATTCTTTCGAGCGCAGTATGAGCATGCTTGCGGGGCCCGCTAGGTCGCCCTCGGGGCGGCGGGTCCTCGTCCTCAACCATCCCGCCACCGTCGCCGGCAAGGGGTCGCGCGCGCGGACGGCCCGGCGTCGCCGGACCGCGCTCGCGCGGCTGGCCCTGGCGGTCCTGGCGACCGGTGCGCTGGCCGCCGTCCTCGGCGGTCTCGCCTGGCTGCTCTTCGCAGCCGCGGTGCTGGGTCTCGGGCTGTACGTGCTGCTCCTCGCCGAGGCACGGGCCCGCGAGGTCGAGCGCCGGCGGAAGGTCCGGGCGATCCGCCCGCC
>JACCXR010000310.1 GCA_013696915.1 Euzebyaceae bacterium | reverse complement strand
CAGAAGCAAGCCCCGGACGGAACCGTCGAGGCCTGGGCCCGATCGACCCACAACCCCGTCGGTGGCTGGTACGGACTGAAGAAGGGGCTGCGCGGCCGCTTCGGCAACTACGTGCCACCGGTGCTCGGCGGCCGGCGGGTCGAGGCAGCGCCCACCGGCGGCTCGGGTGCTGCGGATGGTGGCGGCCACGGACTCTGCCCCGATTCAGGCGCGGTGGCGCTCACGATGCCGACCAGCCTGATGGAGAAGGCGCACCTGCACGACTGTCTGGGCATGAAGCCCCCCATCGCGAGGCCTACCTCGCTACGTGGGGATCCTGCGCGACCTGTGCGATGAGCCGAGAGCGGAGCGCGGGCCAGCGCACGATCCGCGCCGACCCGCCCTCGTCCACGGCCACGAGCGCGACCGGGCGCATCCCCAGCGCTGACAGGTGGCGCGCCAGCGATCGCAGCGTCGGGTTGGCGGACCCCTCGACCCGTGCGACCTGTGCTTGCGAGACGCCCATGGCCGCCGCCACCTGCCGCTGGCTGCGCCCCCCGGCGTCGCGGTGCTCCGCAAGCGTCTGCGCGTCGGCGGGCAGCCCGGCGCGACAGCGGACCAGCCACGCGCGCAGCGCGGCTGCCGTGCCGTAGGACTCCAAGTGGTCCACCACTTGCTCGACGCGGCGGGCGACGGGTCCCCACGGGTCGTCGCGGACGTGGCGCAGGAGGGGCCGCCACGCCGCGACGTCGCGGCCGTCCAGGATCGCCTGCAGACCCGCCGCGCCGACGTCGGGCACGGTCGCGTGGGGCCCGTAGTCGAGGTGCCGGAAGGTCGCCGTCACGGCCTCCCGTCCTCCCCGGCGACGGAGTCCAGGATGGCGGTGGACAAGTCGGTGGCCGCGGCACGGACGGCGTCCCAGTCCCGCCACGGCTCGACCAGCTGGCGATAGGCCGCCAGGTCGACGCGATCCAGGTCGTACGGCCGTGGGTCGGCCAGCGCGCGGACCAGCTGGGTGGTGATCCCGCGACCGCCCTCGCGCTGGTCGGCGTAGTAGTCGTCCATACGCGCCAACGTCGCACCGGCGACGGGTTGCCCGACGTGCCGCGTCAGCGCCACGACGTCCAGGAAGTCCCGCGTGGCGTTGCGCCAGACCACCATCCACGCCTTCACGCGCACCATCTCGGCGTCGGACGGCACGCGCAACGTGTGGCCGCCCACGGGCATCTCCACCACCTCGAGGGGTCGGGATCGCCGCAGCTGCAGCACGCCGGTCTCGACCCCGTCCAGGTTGCCCAGGATGACTCTGCCCGGCCGCACCCGCTCGGTCACCCAACCGTCGCTGGCCTCAAGGGTCGCCAGGACATCGTCGAAGCGGTGAGCCAGATCGGCCAGGACGTGGTCGTCGTCGAACGACACGCGGTGCCGGGCGTACAGCGCCGAGGCGGTCCCGCCCACCAGGACCGCGTCGGGGACGAGCGACTGCAGCCTGGCCGCAGCGGCGATGACCCGTTCGAACGGTGCCTCGGCTGTCTGGACCCGCCGTACCCTCTCCCGCTTCATACGATTTAGCGTATCGCGGGTGGGAACGTTCCGCGCGGGGGCGGACGGCGGTCCTCACCGGTGGCTCATGACGTTGATCACAACGCCGTCGGGGTCGACGACGAAGAACCGCCGCACGCCCCACGGCTCGTCTGACAGCGGGTAGACGATCCGCAGGCCGCGGCGCACGGCGTCGGCGTGGACGGCGTCGACGTCGCCGACCTCGACGGTGATGGTCGGCCGCATCTGCGAAGAGTCGTCGTGGGCCACGATGCTGACCTGTGCGGTCGGGTTGGTCGGCGACGCGAACGTGACGATCCGGCCCATGTCCATGGCCTCGGTGAACCCGAGGAACCCGGTGTAGAACTCGCGGCTGTCGTCGAACCGCTCCGAGACGATGTGCGGCATGGCCCGGCGGATCCCGGCCGTGGGCTGCCGCGCGCCCGCGGACGCGCCGCGGTAGGTGCCGAAGGTCCAGAGGTTGCCCTCGGGGTCGCGGACGGTGAAGCCGCGGCCGTGACGCTCGTCGAGCAGGCCCTGCACGACGTCGGCGCCGGCGGCCACGGCCCGGTCGAACAGGGCGTCGGGCTCGTCGGTCGCCGCATGGATCGAGGCGCCGCCGGACGCCAGGTGCGTGGGGGCGCGCTCGTCACGCGAGCCCAGCATCACGCCGCCACCCGGCGGCCATCCCAGCTCGGCGTGGGCGATGACGCCTTCGGCCCCGCCGGGCACGACGAGGACCTCGATGAAGCCGAAGGCGTCGGTCAGGAAGCGGATGGCGGCCGGCGCGTCGGCGTAGCGCAGTACCGGCCAGAGGCTCGCGGCGGCGTGGGGGTGGGTGTCCATGCCTCAGGATGCGCCGACCGCGCCGCGGCGGTCTTGGACGAATGGGAGCACCGCGGCCGTCCAGGCGGTGGGGTGCAGCCCGCCATTCCCCGCGCGGGCCGCGTCCCGCAGCCGGACACCTTTCAATGGCGCAATGGCGTGAACCGCGGGGATCGCTGGTTGCGATAGACAGAGTGATGGAGGACACGGACCTCGAGCTGGTGGTCGCCCTTGCGGAGGGCGATGTGGCGGCACTGCGGGAACTGCACCGTCGTCACGCTCC
>JACCXR010000275.1 GCA_013696915.1 Euzebyaceae bacterium | reverse complement strand
GGGAGCGCCCGCGGCCGGCCGACCAGCGCAGGCCCTGGGCCTTGGCCCGCCAGGGCCGCTCCCGCCCGGGGGTGGGCTCCTCCTCGATGAAGCCGTGCTTGGCGAGCTGGGACAAGTGGTAGCTGGTAGACGCCGTCGACTCGTTGAGCGCCTCGGCGAGCTGCGTCGCTGTGGCCGAGCCCTGTTCGCGGATCACGTCGAGGATCCGCAGCCGCAGCGGGTGCGCGAGCGCGCGCATCGCGCGGGGGTCGGTGAGCTCGAGGGCCCGGGTGTCGTCGGTCATCGACGCCCAAGATACCTTGGCCAAGGGATCTTGGCAAACAAGTCTTGGACAGCGGGGCGGCTCTGAGATTGACCGCGGCCGCGGGGCGCCTGCGAGACTGGGCGATGATGACGGCGGACTCCCTCGACGATCGGCGGCGGCACCTGGAGCGGCTGCTCGCCGGCTACGGCGGCCTGCTGGTCGCCTACTCCGGCGGCGTGGACTCCAGCTACCTGCTGGCGGCCGCAAAGGACGTGCTCGGTGACCGCGCGACCGCCGCCACCGCGGTCAGCCCGTCCCTGGCCGCCGGCGAGCTCGCCGAGGCGCGCGCTCTCGCGGCCCGGCTCGGCGCCCGGCACGTCGAGGTCGCGACCGACGAGCTCGAGCGCGCGGCCTACCGCCGCAACGATGCGGACCGCTGCTTCCACTGCAAGACCGCGCTGCTCGACGTCCTGGAGCCGCTCGCCGGGGAGCTGGGCGGTCCCCCGATCGCGCTCGGGACCGTGACCGACGACCTCGGCGACCACCGGCCCGGCCAGCGCGCGGCCGCCGAGCGCGGCGTCGTGGCGCCCCTCGTCGAGGCGGGACTGTCGAAGTCCGACGTGCGCGAGCTGTCGCGCCGGCGGGGGCTGGCGACCTGGGACAAGCCCGCGGCGGCCTGCCTGGCCAG
This sequence comes from Euzebyaceae bacterium, assembly GCA_013696915.1. Lineage (GTDB taxonomy): Bacteria > Actinomycetota > Nitriliruptoria > Euzebyales > Egibacteraceae > JACCXR01. Next base: position 1,845 of record JACCXR010000275.1, on the reverse strand, counting down.
CCGGGTGGTCTACGGCCTGTCGGTGACGCCGCTGCGGCTGTCCCGGATCGAGCAGGCGGAGGCCTGGCTGCGCGACCGGCTGGGGCCACGCGCGAACCTCCGGGTCCGCGACCACGGCGACGTCGCGCGCGTGGAGGTGGACTCCGAACTGCTCCCGGCGCTCACCGCCCTGGCCGCGGAGCTCGACGCCGAACTCCGGCGGCTCGGCTGGACCTACGCCGCCGCGGACCTCGGCGGGTTCCGGTCGGGCAGCCTCAACGCCGCCCTTCGGTAGAGAGGTTCTTCGACAGACCGACGGGAATGCGCGACAATCCCCGCTTTGGCGTGCGCCGCCCCCGGCCGCGCGCTTCCCCGATGGACCGGAGGTTGCTCTTGCTGCGCAGGCTGCTCGCCGTGCTGCTCGTCGCGCTCGTGCCCGTGGCCGGGACGCTGCCGGTGGCGGCCGACGACGCCCCGACCGGCTACCAGCGGGTCGTCGACCTCACGTTCCCGGTCGCCGGCCCCGTGCTCTACACCGACACCTACGACGCGGACCGGGGTGGCGGCAGCCGCAAGCACCAGGCCACCGACATCATGGCCGACAAGCTGCAGCGCATCCACGCGGCGGTCGGCGGCGAGGTGTGCTGGATCACGGGCGTGGACTCGTCCATGCCGAGCTACGGCTACATGATCACGATCTGCGGCGACGACGGCCTCGAGTACTCCTACGTCCACATCAACAACGACACCCCGGGCACGGACGACGGGGCCGGCGGGGTCGGCAACGCCTACGCGCCGGGGGTGCGCGACGGGGCGCGGGTCGAGCGCGGCCAGTGGATCGCCTATGTCGGGGACTCCGGCAATGCCGAGGGCACCGGCCCGCACCTGCACTTCTCGATCTACGACCCGGAGCTCGTCGACCCCCGCCTGGCGGTCTCGCCGTACGCCCAGGGTGTGATCAACCCGTTCAACAGCCTCGAGTCGGCGCGCGCCCGCGGGGACCTTCCGGGCGCGTCCGGGACCGTGACGGCGCCCCCGGGCGAGGTCACGCTCATCGATCTGCGGCCCGAGAGCGGCACCCCCTCCATCCCGCCGGCACCGCCGCCCGGCCCGGAGCCCGAGGAGCCCGCCGAGCCCGCCGAGCCCATCGGCGAGGACGGCTACGCGCGGCTCGCGGGCGCGGGCCGGGTCCAGACGGCGGTCGCGCTGTCGCGAGAGACCTACGCGAGCGCGGAGACCGTGGTCGTCGTTCCCGCCGGGTCGTACACCGAGGCCCTGCTGGCGGCGCCGCTCGCCGCGCTCGTCGGCGCCCCGGTCCTGCTGACCGGTGCGGACGGGCTCCACGCGGACGTCGCCGCCGAGGTGGCCCGGCTCGGGGCGGTCAACGCCTACCTGATCGGCGGCCGCGACCGGCTGCCCGCCGGGATCGAGTCGGATCTCGTCGAGGCCGGCGTCGAGGACCTCGGCCGGCTGGTCGCCCCGGACCGGTACGCGCTGTCGGCCATGGTCGCCCGCGAGATGCTGACCTATCCCCAGGTGGACGACTTCGACCGGGTGCTGCTCGCCCTCGGCGAGTCGTCGGACCCGAGCCGGGCGTGGCCGGACGCGCTGTCCGCGGGCGCCCTCGCCGCCCGGTTGCGGATCCCCGTGCTCCTCACCCGCGGGACACAGCTGCCGCCGGCCGTCGCGGACGTGCTCGCGGACCTGGCGCCAGGGCGCGTGCAGGTCGTGGGCGGTCGCGTCGCTATCTCGGACACCGCCGCGCAGGCCGCGGCCGACGCCGCCGGCGCCGCCCGGTTCGAGCGCCTCGCCGGCGCGAATCGCTACGCGACCTCGGTCGCGGTCGCCGAGGCGGGGGTCGAGGCC
>JACCXR010000271.1 GCA_013696915.1 Euzebyaceae bacterium | reverse complement strand
ATCCCGGGCTCCGAACCCCTCCAGTACGAGGGCCTGCGCGAGCGCTACCTGCCGGAAGTTGAGTTCCGCGGGCGCGTCGAGCACCGCAACAGCCAGTACGCGCTGTACGCCGCCTCTGCATGCGCGGCGGACTGCAACCCGACCTGCTCAACGACGCAGGCTGGTGGCAGACCCGCCTGTGGATCTACGCGGTCTACGCCGCGGTGATTTACAGCCGAGCCGCCGCGGCCCGTCGCAGCACCACCCTCGAGCAGGTCGCTCACGACCTTGCGGCTCGGCACGGGCTCGTCGAGGACGTGGAGGTCCGCGTCCGGTCGGGCGACAGCATCCGCAGGTAGCCGGCGCTACCCATGGTTGCCGCCCGTCCAGAACCGGTCTTATGTCCGGCCACCACGACGACTCAGAGCCGGCACTAGGCAGCGTTCCGACGCGGGATGCCCGACCACTCAACGAGCGCATCGCGGCATGAGCGGACGTTCCCTGCCGGCACAGAGAGGCACCTATGGCGCGCGCCGAGCCAGTGGTCCGGACGCCCGCCAGGCGCTTGTCCAAGCGGCAAGAGCCCGCTTCTGCCGATGCGCGGACGGGTGCGGGCTCCGCGTACGTGGCACCGGGCGCGACTGCGGGGTCCGCTGGCCGGGTCCCGATACGCGGGCGGGACGGTCCGCTGGTCGGCTCGTCGGGACAGGAAAAGCGACGGCGGTCGCACGGCCCCGCGTCGATGCGGCACACCGACTGTTCACGGCGCGACCGGCTGGCGGTCGCAGCGTGTAGGCCGTGACGGCCCCGGCACCAGGCACTGGCAGTGCGGGGGGCTGGAGACCGCCCGACACTCGTTCCTTGAGCACACGGGACTCGCTGCTCATGCGGTGCTGGCATGAGGGCTCGGCGGCCGGAGCTCCGCGTGTTACGGGGCGCGCCAGTCCAGGCAGACGACGGTGGCGTCGTCGTGCATGCGTGGGGCGTAGGACCGGACGGTGTGCAGGACCTCGGCGACGCATTGGTGGGGGGTGAGGTGGGCGGTGGCGAGCAGCAGCCCGGACAGCCGGTCCTCACCGAACTCCGGGCCGGGGGTGCCGGCTTCCAGGACTCCGTCGGCGACCAGCACGAGCCGGTCGCCGGCTTTGAGCTGCACGGTCTGGGTGCGGTAGGTGGTGCTCTCGAACAGTCCGGCGGGGAGCTGCGCGTCGAGCTCGAGCGGCTCGGCCTGGCCTTCCCGGACCCGCCACGGCTGGGGGTGCCCGGCGTTCACGATCTCCAGTTGTCCGTCGGTGAAGTCCAGGCGCATCGCGAGGGCGGTGACGAACTGCGCGCCGCCGAACTGCTGCAGGAGCTGTTGGTCGGCGGCGGCGACCTGCTCGTGGGGGCAGCCGCCGGAGCGACGGACGTTGCGCATGACCGCGGTCGCGAGGCCGGCGAGCAGGCTCGCGCCGACGCCGTGGCCCATCGCATCCAGGCTGGACAGGTCCAGGTGGTCGGCGGCGACGTGGTAGTCGAAGCAGTCCCCGCCCACCTCGTAGGCGGGGATGAGCTGACCGGCGATGGAGAACTGCTCGCTCTGGAAGGCGCGCAGCGGCTGCAGGTTCCACTGCATCTCGGCCGCGACGTGCAGCGGCTCGGCGCGCCGGGCGACCTCCACGACGTCGGAGCACAAGCCGCAGGCGACCAAGACGTAGGCCACGGTGAGGGCGACCTCCTGCAGGCCGTGCAGCAGGTCGGCCTGCGCCGGCTGGGCGCCGAAGCGCACTTCCAGCACGCCCAGGCGTTCCGCGCGCAGCGACAGCGGCACCCACATCACCACGGCACCGCCCGAACCCGGCTCGCTGACGATCACCTGGCCGACGAAGCTCTGCCCGGCGTCGCTGCCCTCGCCCGGCAGCGTCAAGGCCTCGCCCGACCGGGGGTTGAGCCGGCGCAACTCGCGCAGCTCGTAGTCCGCGACCAGGACGCTGGCGTCGTCGGCCCCGGCGTGCTCGGCCAGGAACTCGCGCAGGACCGGGACCAGCCGGTGCGGCATCGCGTCGTTCAGCGTCGGCAGCAGCCCGCCGGTCACGTCGGTCAACGCCACAGGACACACCCCCTTCGCAGGACCCGTAGGCGCTGGCGCGGCACACGGGTCGGGCGCGCCGTGCCTCACCTTAGGTCGTCGGGGCCGCCGGAACAGCGTCACTGCTTGTTCCGGGCGCTGTTCTACGCGGACGGATCGGGTACGAGCGGCAGTTAGGCCCACACGAGCTTGCCGAACGGGCAAGGCTGGCTGCCCCAGCGGGTCGACAGGGCGTCAACGAGCATCAGCCCGCGACCGCCGAGGGCGTCCCAGTCGTTGTGCTGCTGCAGCACGGGCAGCCGGCTGTCCTCGTCCTCGACCTCGACCAGCAGGTGGTCCGGGCGCAGCCGCAGCCTGACCGTGACCTGCGAGCGGGCGTTTCGGATCGCCGTCCACGGTGCGAAGGGTAACGATGCTCCGACGGGTTGCGCCGAGCAGAGGAGTAGCGGCTACCTACGGATGCCGACAGCCCGTCTTCTGAGTCAGCTTGACGCAATCGTCACAATTGAGTATGGCCGGTGTCGCAGCGCCACCATCGGGGCAGGGACGCGATCGTGACGTTGAGCCGGCGATCATGACGTTGAGCCGACAGGGTCCTGCGACCCTGCGCTCCAGCCGCCTCGGCAGCGACCTCGGCGTGACCCGGTCCGACATGGACGCCCGCGACGCAGCATCGATCGCGGACTGCGCCGCCGGTGACCAAACCGCTCTCGACAACCTTTACCACCGTCACGGCGGGGCGTGCCTCGCGTTCGCCCGACAGATCCTCGTCGACGCGCACTACGCCGAGGACAGGTCCAGGAAGTGTTCCTACACCTGTGGCGCAACGCCAGCGCCTTCGACGGGAGCCGCTCCTCAGCGAGGACGTGGCTCATGATGCTCACTCACCACCGCGCTGTCGATCGCGTGCGCTCCGAGCAACGCCGCGCAGCTTCTGCGCTCGGCGAGAAGGACGACCACCCGGACGACCGACCTGGCCCCGAGGTCCAAGCCATCACTGCGCTGCTCGGAGAAGGAGCCGTGAGCGCGCTCGCCCTGCTGACCGCGGACAAGCGCGAGGCGCTGGTGCTGACGTACTGGGGCGGCTACACACAGCGAGAGATCGCGGTCATGACAAGTACGCCCCTCGGCACCGTCAAGACCAGGACGCGAAAAGGCGCTGATTCAACTGCGCCGATTCCTCGCCGACGACTCGCAGCCAAGCGCGAAGCCTTGTCACGGACAAGGAGGCGATCGCCGAATAGCCACCGCTGGTGAATGGTCGCTAGTGCCGGTTCTGCGCTGTGTCCCGGCGCGCGCCTGACCCGATCAGCGGCAGATGAGGACGCTGCCGCAGGAGCAGGATGCTTCTACCGTGGCGGGGACCGAGGGAGAGAGCGCAGCCGGTCTTGTGCTCGCGGTAGAGGGTGGACGTGGAGAGTGGCGACAGTCGGGCGGTGCGCGGTAGGCGACGGGGCGTGACGCTGGGACGTGCGCAGCGATCTGCACCCCGTACGTCCATCGTGCCCTGGGCTTCGTGCCCGTCGGGACTATCGGCGCATCGGCTGGAAGCACGGCGCACGGCACGACGTCGCTTGGGTCCAGAAGTCGATCGCCACGGGCCAAGACCCGCCCGCCGGCGCCACGCTTTCGCTGGTGGCAGCCGGCGACCGCTGACGCTCCGGACTGCAGACAACCTGCAGATGACGGCTCAGCGTTCGGTCCGCGTCGACGCCGCCGCTGTGGGTATGTTCGCTCGGCACATGCTGTACTCTGCAGTCGTTGACTGTGCAACACCGCCGTTCGACGACTGTGCAACACCGCCGTTCGACTCCTCATTGGGAGGGCCATGATTAGTCAACTGACTGAGCGCGCCGCCCGTCTCGTCGAGCGCCAGCAGTGGCTGAACAAGCCGGGCTACAAGCTCGAGCACGGCCTCGCCTTCGCTTTCGGTCTGGTCGGCGCGCGGGCCCGTCCCCTGCAGAACCTGCTCCAGGGAGTGTGGCTCGGACATCCGCTGCATCCTGTTCTCACCGATCTCCCGTTGGGCGCCTGGACTGCCGCGCTCGTCCTCGATGGGGTCGACGTCGT
>JACCXR010000249.1 GCA_013696915.1 Euzebyaceae bacterium | reverse complement strand
GACCTGGCCGACGGCGGCGGCACCGCCGGGGACGCGGCGGCGGATCTGGCCGCGCTGGCCGAGTCCCGGGGCCGCGACCCCGGTTTCGCCGAGGCCGCCGTCCGCGACGGCGCGACGGTCGTCGCGGTCCCCGACGGGGAGTCCGGGGTGAGCCTGCCGCCCGAGGCGGCGCTCCCCGAGGGATCGACGCGGGACGCGGTCGAGACGCTGGACGGGGCGGCGCTGCGGGAACGCGGCATCGCCGATGTCGTGGCCGCCGGGCTGCCGGAGGTGCTCACGGAACTCAATGGGCGGCAGGTGGACGTCGCGGCGGAGGGCGGGGGCACCGTCGATCGGACCCTGGACGTCAACCCCGAGACCGCCCGGGTGCGCTTCCACAACCCCGGCCTGCCCGCGCGGGTGCTGCACACCGTCGCCGACCCCACGTTCGCCTACCTGCTGCTGCTCAGCGGCGCGCTGGCGATCCTGTTCGAGGTGTTCCAGCCCGGCTTCGGGGTGGCGGGCTTCGCCGGTCTCCTGCTGTTCGGACTGGGCCTTTACGGGCTGACGGTGCTGCCGGTCGGCTGGGTGGGGTTCGCGCTCCTGCTCCTGGGCCTGGCGCTGCTCGCCGTGGACCTCGCGCTGGCGGGCCTCGGCGTGCTCACCGCCGCGGGCGCCGCCGCCGTCGGCGTGGGGTCCTACCTGCTCTTCCCGGGACCCCAGAGCCTGCGCCCGGCCCTGTGGCTGATCGTGTCCACGGTCGCGTTCGTCGTGCTGTTCTTCGTCGTCATCATGACGACGGTCCTGCGCGCGCAGGGACGGGCGGCCACGGTCGGCGCACAGGCCCTCGTGGGCAAGGTCGGGGTCGTCCGGTCGATGCTCAACCCCGAAGGCCACGTGTTCGTCAACGGCGCCCTGTGGCGCGCCCGCGCACCGGACGCAGCGGGACGGGTGAAGACGGGCACGACCGTCCGTGTCCTACGGATGAACGACCGCATGACGCTGGACGTGGAGCTCGCCGACGCCGAGGAGTCGTCGCGCGTCTGAGCCCGCTAGTCTCCGGCGGGGACTGTTGCCGACACAAAAGGTGGAACCGTGAGCCCGGGCCTCATCGTCGTCGCCGTCATCGTCTTCGTGCTGGTGCTGCTGTTCATGGCGTCGGTCCGGATCGTGCAGGAGTACGAACGCGGGGTCATCTTCCGGCTGGGGCGGGTGATCGCCGGCGCGAAGGGGCCGGGGCTGTTCTTCATCATCCCGTTCATCGACAGGATGGTGAAGGTCAACCTGCAGACGGTGACCCTGAACGTCCCGGCACAGGACGTCATCACCCGGGACAACGTGACCGTGCGGGTGGACGCGGTCGTCTACTTCAACGTCGTGGAATCGGTCCGCGCGGTCGTGAACGTGCAGAACTACCTGTTCGCGACGTCGCAGGTGTGCCAGACGACCCTGCGCAGCGTCTGCGGCACGGCCGAGCTCGACGAGCTCCTCGCCGAGCGGGAGCGACTGAATGCCGAGATCCAGACGATCGTGGACGAGCTCACCGAGCCCTGGGGCGTCAAGGTGACCCTCGTCGAGCTGAAGGACGTGAACCTGCCGCAGGAGATCCAGCGGGCCATGGCCCGCGCGGCCGAGGCGGAGCGCGACCGGCGCGCGAAGATCATCAACGCCGAGGGTGAGTTCCAGGCCGCGCAGAAGCTCTCTGACGCGGCCGCGGTCATCGCCGAGCACCCGATCGCCTACCAACTGCGCATGCTGCAGACGGTCACCGAGGTCGCCGCCGAGAAGAACTCCACGCTGGTCCTGCCGATCCCGATCGAGCTGCTCGGCCCATTCCAGTCGGCGTTCGGCGATCGCGGCGGCACGGCGGACCGCTCGGCCGGTGGACCGGACGGGCGTTCGCCGGCACCGGCAGATCCGTCCGTGGGGGATCTTCCGCCAGCGAACTGACCCCTTTCGCGGTCCGACGAACCGTCGTACCCTCCCCAAGGTATCTACGGGCAACGAGAGGTAACTGGGGGTCATGGCAACGCTTCCGCTGCTGTCGGCGACGCCGTCGACGGACTGGCAGCACCACGGTCTGTGTCGTGCAACCGATGCCGCGGTGTTCTTCCCGCCCGGCCACTTCGAGCACAAGCCTGAGCGCGAGGCCCGGGAGGCGGAGGCGAAGGCGATCTGCAGCGGCTGCCCGGTCCGTATCACCTGCCTGGACTGGGCGTTGGCGACGCGGGAGCCCTACGGGGTCTGGGGCGGCTACTCCGAGACCGAGCGCCGGCAGGTCCTCCTCGGCAAGCGGCAGGCCGGCTGACCCGCAGTCTTGGCAGGTTGGGTCACTCCTTCTCCAAGCGGCGCTGGACGTCGCGCGTGGCGTAAAGCGCCGGCAGCTGGCTCCGGTCCTTCGGCCGTCCCAGCTGCTCCTTCGACTCGATGACGTCGTCGAGCGCGGCCACGAGCACGCGGCGGCCGCCGATGTCGAACAGCTCTGCCCGCGGGACCAGATCCTCGTAGCCGCCGAGCGCCTTCGGGTAGGGGACGATGTCGATCGGTCCGTGATCCGTGGCGTAGGACACCGCGCCCCATCCGAGGAAGTCACGTTCGTCCACGGCCGGCCAGTCGACCGGAGGGAGCCCGGCGACCGGCCGCCGGGCATTCGTGGAGGCCAGCGCCTCGAAGAGCCGTTCGGCGTTGTCGATGTCCCGTTCCGGCGTCACGTCGATGTCGTTGGTGACCGTGGGACTGCCGCGCAGGATGGCCGCGGCATGGCCGATCACGACGAAGGCGACACCATGCTCGTCCAGGATCCGGAGGAGTGCGGCGGGGTCGAAACCCATCAGCCGGCCGGGGCCGCTTCGTCCCGGAAGCGGGCCCAGTTGCGGAGCGTTGCCAGCCGCTCCTCGGGGGTGAGCATGCGCGTCTGCTCGGCGAGCAACTCGTCGTGCCGGTCGGGTTCGGCCAGGGTGGTGTGCAGCGCGAATCCGGCCGCCGAGACGAGCCGCTCGACCGTCGCGACCGTCGGCTCGGTCATGCCCCGTTCGTAACGGTCGAGCGTCGAGGAGGACGTTCCCGCTCGACGGGCCAGCTCCCGCTGGGACAGGCCCGCTCGCAGCCGGGCGCTCAGGATGATGTCGGCGGCCATGCCCATCCGGCGAAGATACCGGCCATGGAGGCCCGCAGTCCTCTACTCCGAGCGGCTGCGCTGGTTGAGGACGTAGAGGTGGCCGTCGGGGTCGGTGAAGATCGCCGACCAGCCGTAGAACTGCTCGGCGGGAGGGCTGGTGAACTGGACGCCGCGCCCGGTGAGCTCGCGGTGGGTCGCCTCGATGTCCTCGCACTCGAACAGCACGCAGGACAGCCGCCCGGCGGCGCTCGACTGTCCGGCCTCCGGAGGCGACAGCACCAGCACCACCCGCTTGTCGGGCGGCACCAGCTCGACCCATCGCCGCTGCGGATCGCCGGTGTCGTCGTATGCGGCGTCCGAGACGAGCTCGAACCCCATCGCCCCGACCCAGAAGTCCCTGGCGCGGACGAGATCCTCGGCCGGCAGGTTCACCTTCTGCACGCCACTGATCATGCGAGCCCCTTCCGGCGGCGGTGACGACCGCCGGACTGTAATCCCGTAGGCTCGGCGCCGCCCGTTCATTCGTTGCGGCAGGGAGTGCTTGATGCAGAAATGGGAGTACGCGACGGCGCCGCTGATCAGTCACGCGCTGCAGGAGATCCTCAACAACTGGGGCGACGACGGGTACGAGCTCGTCGCCGTCGTCAACGACGTCGCCTTCTTCAAGCGGCCGAAGGCGTGACGCCCGAGGAGCGCTTGGCGCAGCTGGGCATCGAACTGCCGGAGGCGCCGGCGCCCGCTGCGGCCTATGTCCCGGTCGTGCGTTCGGGTCCGCTGCTGTTCACCGCGGGTCAGGTCGCCACGGGACCCGACGGGCTGGTGGCGACCGGCAAGGTCGGCGCCGAGGTCGACGTGGATGCCGCCGTGGCGTGCGCTCGGCAGTGCGCCGTCAACGTGCTCGCGCAGCTGAAGGCGGCGCTGGGCGAGCTCGCACTGGTCCGCCGGGTCGTGAAGCTCACCGTCTTCGTCGCGAGCTCCCCCGACTTCACCGACCAGCACATCGTCGCCAACGGCGCGTCTGAACTGGTAGGCGAGGTCTTCGGAGACGCCGGGCGCCACGCTCGCTCGGCGGTGGGCACGGCCGCGCTGCCGCTCGACAGCCCCGTCGAGGTGGAGGCGGTCGTCGAGGTCGACGAGAGCGGCCGCCCGTCACACCGTTGAAGGGTAGGCGCAGCTATTGGCGCCTACTCTTCAAGTGATGCGGGGCGGGGCACGCGTGCCCTCGTTCCCCCGGTCAGTTTAGCGTCCACTGGAGGTTGAGCCCTTCCCACCACGACGCGGACGTCGCCGCGGCGGTTGGTGTGGCCGCGGCGGTCGAGTTCCTCCAGCAGAGGGAGCGCGTACTTGCGGCTGGTCCCGAGGGCGTCCTTGGCGCGCGCGGCGGTCAGGGGCCCCTCGGCGGCGAAGACGGCGCGGAGCCGCTCGACCGCCTCGGGCAGCGCCGCTGCGACCACCGCCAGGTCCGGCGCTAGCCTCACGATCTCGCCTCCGGCCTCGAGTTCGCGGACCAGAGACGGCGAGGCCCCGGCGGCTGCGGCGGCCGCCGCCAGCCCCGGCGGGGCGAAGAGTTCGGCACCGAGCGCCTCGAGCAGCGCCGCCCGCGCCGCCGACTGCCGGGGGTCGAGCCGGACGACGTGGTCGGGCAACCGCAGCCCCGGCCCGTCGGCGGTGAGCCGTCCCAGCCGGACGAGCAGGTCCAGCAGCGCCGGCACCAGGCTGGTCGGGCACCCGGCCGCGGCGGCGGCGCGTTCGGCGAGGTCCTTGGGTGCGACCCGCTCGACCGGGTGCCGCGCGTGATGGG
>JACCXR010000236.1 GCA_013696915.1 Euzebyaceae bacterium | reverse complement strand
GGCCCCGGCGGTCCTGGTGGCCCCGGCGGTCCGGGGGCGCCTGGACGCGGGAAGAAGGGCAAGAAGGACAAGCGCCGCAAGGACCCGACGCTGCAGGAGCAGTTCGAGGCCAATGCCCGGCCGGGCCGCAGCCGCTCCGGTCCCGTCAAGGCGACGGTCAGCGGCCCCGTCGAGGTCGTCCCCGGCATCACCGTCGGCGAGTTCGCGAAGCTCATCGGCGTCAGCCCCACCGACATCGTCCGGACGCTGTTCGGCATGGGCGAGATGATCACGGTGACCCAGACGATGTCCGAGGACCTCGTCGAGCTCGTCGCTGCCGAACTCGACGCCGACGTCCAGTTCGTCACGCCGGAGGACCTCGAGTTTGGCGCCGACGAGACCGAGCTGCCGGAGGACCTCACCGACAGGGCGCCGGTCGTCACGGTCATGGGGCACGTCGACCACGGCAAGACGCTGCTGCTGGACGCGATCCGCGAGGCCGACGTCGTCTCCGGCGAGGCGGGCGGCATCACCCAGCACATCGGCGCGTACCAGGTCACCAAGGACGGTCGCGCGATCACGTTCATCGACACGCCGGGCCACGAGGCCTTCACGCAGATGCGCGCGCGCGGTGCGAGCGTCACCGACGTCGCGATCCTCGTGGTCGCGGCCGACGACGGCGTCAAGCCGCAGACGGTGGAGGCGATCAACCACATCAAGGCCGCCGAGGTGCCGATCATCGTCGCGGTCAACAAGATCGACAAGGAGGGCGCCGACCCGACGAAGGTCCGCACCCAGCTCACCGAGTACGACCTGATCGCCGAGGAGTTCGGCGGGGAGACGACGATGGTCAACGTCTCCGCCAAGACCAAGGAGAACCTCGAGGGCCTGCTCGAGATGGTCCTCCTCCAGGCCGACGTCGCCGAGCTGAAGGCCAACGCGAAGCGCAAGGCGCGGGGCGCCGTCATCGAGGCGCACCTGGACCGCGGCCGCGGCGCGGTCGCGACCGTGCTCGTCCAAGCGGGCACCCTCCACGTCGGCGACAACCTGGTCGCGGGCATCGCCGACTGCAAGGTCCGCGCCATGTTCGACGACGAGGGCCGTCCAGTCGACGCGGCCGGCCCGTCGATGCCGGTGCAGGTGCTCGGATGGAACGAGGTCCCCGCCGCCGGCGACGAGTTCCGCGTCGTCGAGGACGAGCGCACCGCCCGCGACATCGCGGCGAACCGTCAGGGGCGGCAGCGGCGCATCGAGCTCGCCGAGCGCAAGACGCTGTCGCTCGACCAGCTCGGCGAAGCCATCCAGGCCGGGCAGCTCCAGACGCTCAACCTCATCGTCAAGGGCGACGTCGCCGGCTCCGTCGAGGCCGTCGCCGACGCGATGAACAAGCTCCAGCTGCCCGAGGTGAAGATCAGCATCGTGCACAAGGGCGTCGGCGCCGTCACCGAGAACGACGTCAGCCTCGCCGACGCGTCGAAGGCGATTATCATCGCGTTCAACGTCCGGCCGGAGGCCAACGCCCGCCAGGCGATCGACGAGACCGGCGTCGATCTGCGCCAGTACTCGATCATCTACAAGGCGACCGAGGACATCGAGCTCGCCGTCCACGGCATGCTCGCCCCCCAGTTCGAGGAGGTCGTCACCGGCCGCGCTCAGGTGCGGGAGGTCTTCAGGGTCCCGCGCGCCGGCTTCGTCTTCGGCTGCTACGTCACCGACGGCGACCTGCGCCGCCACGCGGCGGTCCGTGTGATCCGCGACGGCGTCGTCGTCGCCGAGGACCGCATCGCGTCGCTGCGCCGCTTCAAGGACGACGTCGTCGAGGTCGCGACCGGGTTCGAGTGCGGCTTGGGGCTGGAGAGGTTCCAGGACATCAAGGTGGCGGACGAGCTCGAGGTCTTCGAGGAGCGGGAGGTTGCGCGGGTCTGACTTCCTCCGTCTCTGGCTCTGGCCTCGGCCGGCGTCGTCCACGACCGCCTGCGGCGGGCCTGCTGTGCTCCGGGGGCGGAACGGCCCTCTAGCCCCGCTCCGCAAAGCACGCCCGCCGCCGGCTCCCACCGGGGCGACGCCGGCCGGTGACCCGCCCGGGGCGTTCCTCCCACGCCGCGCTCCTCGTGGCTCGAACTTTGGATGGCTGGCTGATGGTTGCGGTCTTGGTGGTGCTCGACCTGCATGTCCCTGCTGTGGGGTCGTTGAAGGGGAAGCGGGGGGTGGTGAAGCAGCTGATCGCGCGGCTGCGGAAGGAGTTGAACGTGTCCGTCGCGGAGGTCGGTCACCAGGACCTGTGGCAGCGGTGCGAGCTCGGGGTCGCCATCGCGGCCGGGTCCGAGACCGGTGCTCGCCAGGTCGCCCAGAGCGTCGAGAAGATCGTCTATCGGGAGCCGCGGGTCGACCTGCTCTCGATCCACGTCGAGGTCGTCGTGCCGGAGGTCCCGTGACTGCACGGATGCGGCGGGTCAACGAGTCCGTTAAGGAGATCCTCGCCGAGTTGCTGCCGACGCTGAAGGACCCGCGGATCGGGTTCGTCACCCTGACGGAGGTCCGGACGACCTCCGACCTGGCCGGCGCGCAGGTCTTCTACACGGTGCTGCCCGACGACGAGGCGACGAGGGAGGAGACCGCGGTCGGGCTGGCCAGCGCCGCGCCGCTGCTGCGCCGGGAGTTGGGCAGCCGGCTGCGAACCAGGCGCACCCCTGCCCTACACTTCACCCACGACCCCGTCCCCGAACACGGGCGGCACATCGAGCGCCTGCTCGACCACGTTGCGGCGCAGCATCAGGAGCCGGAGCCCGACGATGGCCATCGCTGATCTCGCGGGCGTGCTCGTCGTCGACAAGCCGTCGGGGATGACGTCCCACGACGTCGTAGCGGCGGTGCGGCGGGCCGTCTCCCCGAAGGGCAGCACGACCCGCGGACACAACCGGGTCAAGGTCGGGCATGCCGGGACCCTCGACCCGGACGCCACCGGGGTCCTCGTCGTCTGCCTGGGCCGGGCGACGCGCCTGGTGCCGTACCTGCAGGCATCGACGAAGACGTACGACGCGCGGATGCGGCTCGGCGTCGAGACGAGCACACTCGACGCCGCCGGAGAGATCCTCGCCGAGAAGGACGCGGCGGCGGTGGACGAGGCCGCGGTCTGCGAGGCGCTGAAGTCCTTCGTCGGCGTGATCGAGCAGGTCCCCCCGATGGTGTCGGCCGTCAAGGTGGACGGGGAACGGCTCTACCGCAAGGCGCTGCGCGGCGAAGTGGTCGAGCGGGCCGCCCGCACCGTCACCGTCCACGACATCGTCCTCGAGGACTTCGAACCCGGTCCGCGCGCCGAGGCCGCGTTCCTGGTGACGTGCTCCGCCGGCACCTACGTCCGCACGCTGGCCGCCGATGTCGGCACCCGCCTCGGCGTCGGCGCGCACCTGCGCGCGTTGCGCCGGCTCGGCTCCGGCCGCTTCTCGCTCGAGGACGCCGTCGACCTCGACGAGGTCGCCGAACTGGCGAGAACCGGCCGGCTGGACGAGGCGCTGCTGTCGCCCGCGGACGCGGTGGCGGACTACCCGGCGATCGTCGTCGACGATGACGGCCGCGCAACCGTCGGGTACGGCCGCCCGTTGCCCGCCACCGGCCTGGACGGACCGGTCGCGGTGCTCGACGCGTCCGGTGCGCTGCTCGCGATGGTGGCCGATCGGGACGGCGAGGCACGGCCGCTCGCCGTCCTCGAGCCGGCCGGCGCGCGACCGTCCGATGGCTGACCGCGGCCGGGTCGTCACCGGCCTCGGCGACGTCGACCCGGCGTCCAGCGTCGTGTGCGTCGGCTTCTTCGACGGCGTCCACCGGGGTCACCAGACCATCATCCGGCGTGCCGTCCGCCATGCGCAGGGCACCGGCGTCCGCAGCGTCGTCGTGACCTTCGACCGGCACCCGATGGAGGTGGTCAACCCCGGCAGCCAGCCGAAGCTGCTCATGACGCTGGCCCGGCGGGCCGCGACCCTGGCGTCGCTCGACGTCGACCTGGTCGTCGTCATGCCGTTCGACGACGACCTGCGGCACCTGTCGCCCGACGCGTTCGTCGACCATGTCCTCGCCGGCCGGCTCCGGGCGCAGCATGTGATCGTCGGGGCGAACTTCCGCTTCGGGCACCGCGCCGCCGGCGACGTCGCGGTGCTCAACGAACTCGGCCCGCAGCGCGGGTTCACGACCGAGGCCGTCACGCTGCTGGAGGTCGAGGGCGCGGTCGTGTCCTCCACCGAGATCCGCGGAGCGGTGGAACGGGGCGACGTCGAACGGGCGGCGCGGCTCCTCGGCCGGCCCCACCTCGTCGACGGCGTGGTCGTCCGGGGCGACCGGCGGGGGGTGGGCCTCGGGTTTCCGACCGCGAACGTGCAGACCGGCCGGCGCGTCGCGATCCCGGAGCGCGGCGTCTACGCGGGCGCCTTCCACCTGTCCGACGGGACGCTCCAGCCCTGCGCGACCAACGTCGGCGTGAACCCGACCTTCGGCGGGCAGGACCTGCGGATCGAGGCGTACCTCCTCGACTGGAGCGGTGACCTGTACGGGATGGGCGCCGCCGTCGACTTCCGCCACCGGCTGCGGGACGAGCTGACCTTCGACGGCGCCGACGCCCTGGTCGAGCAGATGCACGCCGACGTCGCCGAGGCCCGGCGGCTGTTGGGCGCGCACGCCTCCGGCGAAAGCCGGCCACGGTCGTGACGGGGCCCGAGCAGAGCGGCACGACCCCCGGACCGCTGGAGGACCAGCTCGAGGAGGCCTTCGACCGTACGGTGGAGGAGGGCGCCCAGCGGCTGCACCGCCGCTGGCGGGAAGTGCTGGTCACCGGGACGTTCGGCGGCATGGAGGTCGGCACGGGCGTCCTGGCGCTGCTCGCCGTCCAAGAGGCGACCGGGAGTCCGCTGCTCGCCGGGCTCGCATTCTCGATCGGCTTCCTGGCGCTCCTGCTCGGACGCAGCGAGCTGTTCACCGAGGGCTTCCTGCTGCCGGTCGTCGCCCTCGCCGCGAAGCGGGCCACGTGGTCCCAGCTGGCCCGGCTGTGGTCGGGGACGCTCGTGATGAACCTCGTCGGGGGGTGGATCATCACGTGGCTGATGATGCGCGGCTTCCCGAACCTCCACGGC
Organism: Euzebyaceae bacterium; assembly: GCA_013696915.1. Lineage (GTDB taxonomy): Bacteria > Actinomycetota > Nitriliruptoria > Euzebyales > Egibacteraceae > JACCXR01. The sequence goes on along the minus strand of JACCXR010000236.1, from coordinate 2,442 downwards.
CAGGCCGTCGAGTCCGCCCGCCACTTCGCCCAGGCGCCGCTGTCGGTCGAGACCTTCAGCCTCGCCATTCTCGCCGGCAGCACCATCACGCTGATGACCCGCATGCAGCACGGGACGGACTCGATGCTCGGCAAGATCCTCGCGGCCGTCGCGGGCGCGTTCCTCCTCGCCGGCCTGCAGATGTTCCACTCCGTGCTCGACTCGCTGCTGATCTTCGCGGCGCTGCACACCGGAGCCGCGCCGTTCGGCTACGCGGCGTGGGCGACCTGGTTCGCCTACACGGTTGTCGGCAACGTCGTCGGCGGACTGGTGCTGGTGACGATGCTGCGCCTGGTCCGCAGCAAGGAGCGCCTGGAGATCGAGCGCCGCAGCGACCCGCCCCCCGACCGGTAGCCGCGGCGCAGCGCCGCGTGGCAGCGTCCGCAAGCGAGCACGCGGCCCTCACGCCGACCGTGCCGCCAGTGGGCCCAGCCGCGGCGGACGTCAGACCACCTGCGGCCTTCCGGGGTGGATCCTTCGGATATCCGAAGAATCCACCCGGAAAGGCACGAACCGGCTCGGGGGTGTCATCCTTCTAGATGCGGACGTACCAGCTGCGCCAGTGCAGGGCCGCGGCGACGAGCCACCAGCCTCCGATCATGACCGCGATGAACGCGAGCGCACCGGCGACGTCGCCGCCGGCGCGGGCGGCGAACCAGGCGTTGGTCGCGTCGAGCGCCGAGCCGTCGCCCACGGGCGTGTCGCGCAGGACGTGGCGGACGAGCTCGGCGCCGAGGTACACGACGATCGCGTTGCGGCCGAGGACGGCGAACGGCCACGCCGCCCGACGGGCGCGGCCCACCTCGACGAGCAGATAGGCGGCGGCGACCACGACGAGGCTCAGCCCCGCGGTGTAGACCGTGTACGAACTCGTCCACAGCTGCTTGTTGAGCGGGAGAGCCCGCGCCCAGGCGGTTCCCACCGCGGCGGCCGCGACGCCCGCCGCCGCCAGCAGCAGCGCCGTCCGCAGCCGGACGGGGGCGTCGCGGAGCGCGCGGCCGGCCCAGTAGCCCGCGAGCACAGTGACCGCGGCCGTCAGCGTGCCGAGCAGCCCCTCAGGGTCGGGGAACGTGCCGAAGTACCCGTGCGCCGGCCCGAGCACGGACTCGTCGACCCAGGCGGCGACGCTGCCCGCCCGCTCGAGCGACCCGGCGCCGTGCCCGGGGACGGACACGCGCACCGAGAGGGCCCAGTGCCCGAGCAGCAGAGCCGCGCCGACGGCCAGCTGTCCCCACAGCGGCACCAGCCGCACGATCACGGCCGCCAGGAGGTACGCGAGCGCGATGCGCTGCAAGACGCCCATGATCCGCAGCTGCGACCAGTCGAACAGCGGCACCGCGTTCAACGCCAGCCCCAGCCCGAACAGCACGACGGCGCGCCGCAGGACTCGGGGCAGCGACAGGCGCCGACCGGGCCCGAGCGCCATCGACGTCCCGACCACGAACAGGAACAGTGGGAACACGAGGTCGGCGAGCCGGAACCCGTGCCAGTCGGCGTGCCCCAGCTGGGGGTACGCGCCCCCGGCGGCGCCGGCGTTGTTGACCGCCAGCATCCCGGCGACCGCGAGGCCGCGGACGGCGTCGACCGAGGTCAGCCGCCGGCCGCCGCCGCCGGGTGCGGCCCGGGTGCCGGCGGTGGCGGGAGCCGTCGCGACGCTCATGGAAGGGCCTTTCCGCACCGGGTGGGTGTCCACCTCCCACACGCACGGGGCCCCGGCGCGGTTCACCGCCGACCTTCGAAGGGTCGGCGCGGACTGCTGCGCCGACTCTTCAACGGTTGGGATGGCCGGCGGAAGGCCATACCTCTCCGGCGTCCCGTCCTCTACAGCGTCTCGATCGTCACCGGCGTGACGCCGACCCCCGGGTGGGCGATCGCGGCGAACGCGGCGGCGGACAGGTCGAAGCGCCGGCCGGTCCACTCCGCCGGGCCCCAGTCCGTGGCGACGGCCTCGACGGTCGCGCCGCTTGGGCCGGTCACCCGGACGCGGGTGCCGCACCGCAGCTCACGGGTGGCCAGGGTGAGCTCGTCGGGGTCGAAGATGCCACCGCAGGCGGTGCCGCGCCCGGCGAAGTCCTCGCCGTACCACGTCGCGGGTCCCTGGAGGATCGTCCCCGGGGGGGCGGGCGCGACCGTGCGGATGTTCACGCGGTTGTGCACCGTGCCGCTCTCCGGGGGACCCGGCACCGTTGCCTGGTCACCTCCCGCGGCCTGGTCACCTCCCGCGGCGACCCACGGCCCGGGCGAGGCGAACGCCCCGGGCGCCGGGACGGCCGAGCGGGTGTCGGGCGCATCCGCCGGTCCCGGAGCGGCCGTGAACCCGGCCGGCCCTTCCGGCCGCGACGGCGCGGCCGGCCCCGTCCGGCCGGCGGACCTGGCCGTCTGCCGCGGCTCGGACGGGGCGGG
>JACCXR010000222.1 GCA_013696915.1 Euzebyaceae bacterium | reverse complement strand
CCGACGTCGTCGAAGCTGAGCACCGGGCGCAGCCACGGCCTGGAGAACCCCGTGACCTCGGCGACCGGCGCCGCCCCGTCATCGCGGTAGATCCGGTATGCGAGCGTGCCGTCGTCGAGATCGGTGCTCGCGCGCCACGTCACGGTCACCCTGCCGGCCTGGACGCTGGTGGCGACCGGCGTGCCCGGCGTGCTCGGCACGGTGCGGTCGGGCGCCGCCTCGAAGCGCGCGAACCCCTGCTGCGGCTCCCGGTTGACGGTCGTGAAGTCGCCGCCCACGAACAGCTGGCTGCCGTCGGTCGCCATCACCCGCGGCCCCAGGGGCCGCCCGTTCGTGTTCGGAACCCACGACGTCATGGCGCCGTCCGAGGCGCGCAGTCCGAGCAGGTGCCACGACGAGCCCTTGCGTGTGGCCTTCACGTCGGGGAAGCCGCCATCGGCGTAGCGGCACTGGTGGGCGTGGGAGCCCTTGTAGACCACGCCGCGGATGACCGCGAGCGACTGGGTCGCGCCGAGGCACAGGTCGCGCCAGCGTTCGATCCCCGTCATCGGGTCGGCGGCGAACGACCCGTCGAAGCAGCCGCCTCCGGTGCCCTCCGCGGCGCCGTACACGGTGTCACCGTCGGTGATCAGGGCGCTGACCTGCGCGCAGTCCGGGAGCGGCTCCCCGTCCCACCGGTGGAGCGCGCCGGTGCCCGCGTCGAGTGAGGCGATCGCCCGCTTCCCGACGCCGTTCACCGTGCCGAACCCGCCGCCCACGACGACGCGCGAGCCGTCCGGCGTCAGGGTCATGGCCCGGACGGAGCCGTCCGCCGCCGGACTCCACGCCAGCAGCCGGCCCTCGGCGGACACGGCTGCCAGCCGGGACCGGGCCCGACCGTCCACCGCGGTGAACAGCCCGCCCAGGTACACCGTATCGCCGGCCACGGCGATGGCGCCGACCCGGCCGTCCGCCGCGGGGCGGAAATCCGGGTCCAGCGCGCCGCCGGGCAGGTCGAACGCGGCGATGCCCCGCCGTGACGCCCCGTCGACGGTCGTGAACTCCCCGCCTGCGTACATCCGCGTGCCGTCCGGCGACGGCTGCAGCGAACGCACGCTGCCGTTCATCACGTGGTCGAACCCGAGCAGCGCACCGGTCGACGCGTCGAACGCGGCGATGTGCCTGCGGGGGACCTCACCGACGCCGGGCGCCGCACCCGGGGGCCGGACGGCCGTGAAGTCGCCGCCGAGGTAGATCACCCCGCGGGCGTGGGCGAGGGCCCACACGATGCCGTTCGTCTGCCAGGACGGCGCCGCGTTGCCCACGACGGTGCCCTCGGCCGCGGTCGCCGGCGGTGGCGCGGCCGGCGGCAGGACCAGCAGCGGAAGCAGGAGCAGTGCCAGCACTCGTCGCGTCATTGCGACTCCAGGGGAACGGCCTAACACCTGTGCCAGGCCGCGGCCCGGGCGAAGACGCCGGCAGACGAACATGTCGGACCAGGCATCCTACCGAGGCCGTCGCCCGCTGTCCCCCAAACGGGCGAAGGGTCACCCCCCCCGCGTGGCCGCCGGTCCCTTCAGCGCCCGACGGCGTGGCGCAGGCAGCGGTGGGATCAGCCGTCGCCGGACTCGACGACGCGCACCATCCCGCCCTTGGGGAAGATCACCGACTCGTGCCCGTCCTCCCACTCGACACGGAGTTGCAAGGGATCGGTCGCCACCGTCTGCTTGACGACGCCACGACGGACCGCCTGGCCTACCTGGACGCTCTGAACCTCGATCGTGGAGCCGACTCGAGCCTCCACCATCCTCACCTCCGATGTGGATGAACGGACCTGCCGTTCCGACCTTACCCCGACAGAGGCCACAGCGTCACCGTCGGTCCGGCAGCGTCACGTGCGGCGGGCGGAGGCGACCATGCCGGTGCCCAGCGCGGTGCCGGCGAAGGGCCGCTGCAGCATGCGGAACGGCGAGGTGGCGACCCGTGTGGCGGCGCCCATCCAGGAGCGGGGTTGCAGGGAGCGGCCGCTGCGGGCGGTCGCCTCCTCGGGGGACTCCCGCGAGTCGGGCGCCCGTCGGCGGGCGGCGATCGCGTCGCGGGCGGTCTCGAGCAGGTAGCCGAGCGGGAAGCCGTACATGTGCAGGCGGACGTCGGTGAACCCCTGCGCGTGCAGCAGGTCGGTGAGCTGCTCGCGCCCGTAGCGGCGGTAGTGGCCGACGGCCGTGTCCCAGGGGCCGAAGCGGTGCTGGTGCGCCGGGACGCTGAGCAGGAGGAGCCCTCCGGGACGCAGCCGCGCGCGCCAGGCGCGGAGCGTCTCCGCGTCGTCCGCCATGTGCTCGAGCACCTCGAAGGCGCAGACCACGTCGAAGGTGTCGGCCGGCCCGAGCGACGACAGGTCGCCGTGCACCAGTCGTCCGCGCCCGAGCGCGGCGAGCCGCCGGCCGGCGGCGATGGCGGACTCGGCGTCGAGCTCCAGCCCGAGGTAGTCGTGGCGCAGCGCGAGCCGCGTGCTGAGCGCCCCCTGGCCGGCGCCGATCTCGAGCAGCCTGCTGCCGGCGGGGACTCGGGCGGCCTCGGACACGATGAAGTCGTGGCGCAACCAGGCGTTCGGCGTGAGCGGGGGCAGGCGGTCGATGTCGGTCTTCTCCTCTCGGGTGGCTCAGGCGCTGCGCACCCTGGCGAGCTGGCGGGACTGTGCCACGAGCGCGCCCGTCGCGTCCCACACCTCGGCGTCCTCCTCGACCGTGCCGTCGATCAGGAAGCAGCTGCGAACGGCCACCCGCAGCAGGCCGGGCGCCGGCAGCGCGCGCAGGTGGACGGTGAGCTCGAGCGTCGGGACCCACCCGCGCACGCCGAGCTCGAAGACGGCCGGCGGGAGGGCGTCGACCGCGAGCAGGCATGCGAAGGTGTCGGGCTCGCGCCCGTCGCGGAAGCCGAGCCAGGCGGCGACCTCCGCGCGACCGCCGGGTTCGCCGTGCGCCCAGCCCGGCTCGCCCGGCGGGAAGCGGACGTCGAGCCGCTCCATCAGCGGCACGGAGAGGCCCCCGGGCAGCGGCCCGCTGGTGGCCCGCACGCACACCGCCGGAGGTGGCAGCTCCGGCGGCGCGCCGACGACGTGCGTCGGCCCGGCGAGGCCGGACAGGCAGCCGGTCGCCGCCAGCACGCGCACGACCTCGTCGCCGTCCTGGCGCAAGCGCGCGGCGAGGTGGCCGACCGAGCGGCCGGCGCGGACGCGTTCTACCTCGACGGTCACGGGGCCGGGCACCGGGGGTCTGTAGTAGTGGGCCGTGACGGTGAGCGGATCGGGGTGTGCCGACGAGGCGAGGAGCGCCCGCACCGCGATCGCCAGCAGGTACCCGCCGTTGGGAGCCGGGCCGACGCTCCAGCGGTCGGTCACCGTCGCGGCGTAGCAGTCCGGCCGGCCCGTGGGCTCGACCGCGGTGTCGAGGTCGAAGTCCGCCGTCATCGCGGTGCGGTATCCGCGGGCCGGGCCGGCGGCGTCGCGGCGCTGGCGCGGCCGGCCCACGGCAGCCACCGCCCGGCGGCGATCAGGGTGACCTCGGCCACCATCAGCACGAGCCGCACCGCCACCGAAGCGGCGATGAGCTGGGGCACGGCGACCGTGCCGCCGAGCGTCGCGATCAGGACCGCCTCGCGGACCCCGATGCCCGCGGGGAACGGCAGCGCCAGGTAGCCGACGGTCCAGGCGAGGCAGAACGCGGCCGTGGCCGCCGGCAGCGAGGTGCGCGGGTCGAGCCCGCCGAGCAGCACCGCGAACGCCAGCCCGGACGCCGCCGCCGTGAGGATCGTCCACCGCCACGCCCGGAGGATGTCCGCCTGCGGCGGGACGGTCGCGGTCATCCCGGGGCGCAGGCGGCCGACCAGGGCGAGTGCGCGGGTCATCCAGCGGCGGTTCAGCAGTGCGCAGAGGCCGAGCGCGCCGAGCGCCGCGACCCGGACCGGCGGCGGCAGCCCGCTCCCGGTGACCGCGAGGGTGGCGCCCACCGTGCCGGCGGCTGCCGGCTGGGTGACGGCGGCCACCGCGAAGGCCGCCGCCGCCGTCCCCGCGGGCACCCCCGCTCGCACCGTGTAGCCGACCTGACCCACCGCCTGCCAGATCGCGCCCGGGACGTACTTTCCGAGCTGGGCGACGTAGAAGCCGGTCACCAGCCGGCGGCTGCGCGCACCTCCGAGCAGGGCGGACCAGGCGACGAACGCGACGGCGTGGCCGGCGGTGGCGATCAGGACCGCGCCGGCGAACCGCGGCCAGGAGGGCAGCACGGCGCCGCCCGACCGGTCCCACGTCTGCAGGAACGCGACGACGAGGAAGGCGGCCCCCGCGAGCCCGAACAGCACCCGCAGCGCCTTGCCGAGCCGCGCGCGGGCCTGCGGCCCGATCACCGGACGGCCTCCGCGGGCGGCCGCGAACGCGCCCGCGCCCCCATCACCGGCCGACCCGGTCGACCCGGTCGACGAGCGCGGGTCACCGACGCTCCGCCCGCACGCTCGCGTCGCTGCACAAATGACCGAGGAGCCGGTCGCGGAGAGGGTTGACCACGACCGCGGGGCGGAACGCGTCCCGTGCGCGTGCGGACGCCGCGAGGCGCAGCGCCCAGACCCGGTCGGGGTCGGCCGCGAGGCCGGCGAGCGCCTCCGCGAGGGCTTCCGCCGAGCCCGCGGGCACGTAGACGGCCGCGTCCCCCAGGGCCGCGCGCTGGACCGGGGTGTCGGCCGTGACGATCGCGCAGCCGGCGGCGGCGCCCTGGAAGACCTTGTTCGGCACGACGCGGGCGGCCTTCTCGCCCGTGTCGAAGATGCCTAGACAGACGTCGTGGCCGGCGACCAGGTCCGGCAGCCGTCCGGCGTCGACCCAGTCGCGCCACTCGGCCGGCCCCTCGCCCGCCAGCCGCCGGGTCTCGGCGAGGTCCTGCCCGGACCCCACCATCGTGAAGCGGACCGGCACACCGTCGCCCGCCAGCCGCCCGATCGCCGCGCCGATGACCGGCGCCCCCTGGAGCGGGGTGTAGAGCCCGAAGAAGCAGACCCGCATGAGGTCTGTTCCGCGCCGGCGCGACGGCTCGTGGAACCAGCGCTGCGGCGCGCCCACCGCGACGACCGCCGCGCGGCCGCGCGCCCCGGCCGGCAGGAGCTCCCGGTGGCCCTCCGTGTCGACGACGGGGACGTCGGCCCTGGCGACCGCCGCAGCGTCGACCGCGCCCAGGGCTCGCAGCACGCGCCGCCCCGACGACCGCCGGTCGACCGCCGTGTCGCTGAGCGAGATGAGGTGGTCGAGCGCGATCGGCGTCCGGCGCCAGAGGAGGCGCGCGAGGTGGACGTCGAAGTGGCCGAGGTAGCCGACCACGACGGCGTCCGGGACCGCCGCCCGCCGTGCCGCGCGCCACAGCCGCCACCACGCACTGAGGACGCGCGCGACCAGCACCGGCGCGAGCCAGGGGCGCTGCAGGATCCGCACGCGCCAGGACGTGTCCAGCCCCAGCGGGACGTTGATGTCCTCGACGGCGTCGCCGTGCGCGGCGAAGCCCTCCATCAGCACCTGGACGCGCGGGTGGGACCTGACGTCGTAGGTGCCGAAGAAGAGCACGCGCAGCGAGCGGCCGGTGCGGTCCATGACTGGGACAGCACGCTACCAGCGACCCGGTGCAGTCCGACGGCGCGGGGGTCGTGCGGTCGGCCGGGACGACCGCGGCTGCGGCAGCCCCCCGGTCGCCGCGCCGGCGGTCGGG
>JACCXR010000305.1 GCA_013696915.1 Euzebyaceae bacterium | reverse complement strand
GGGGGCGCTCGTTGCCCCCGCCGCCCTCGCGGTGCTACGGTCCACCGCGACACGCCGCGCACCTTTAAGCCTGGTCCGGAGAGGCCAGAAAGGGGCCACGAACCGATGTCGCACCCGCGCACGCCTTCCCCGTCCGCCGGGGGAGGCGTTTCTTGACGACGGGCTTCAAACAGGTCCTGGCCGCCGACGACGTCGCGCGCGCGTTGAAGCGCATGGCGCACGAGATCCTGGAACGCAACCGCGGGGCCGGCCGGCTCGTGCTCATGGGGATCCGCACGCGCGGCGTGCCGCTCGCCGAGCGGCTGGCCGCCAACCTCGCCGAGATCGAGGGCATCGCGGTGCCCCAGGGCCAGCTCGACGTCACCCTCTACCGCGACGACTACGCCCGCACCGGCCCCCTGCCGCTGGGCCGCACCGCCTTTCCCGGAGACATCGACGGCCGGGTCGTCGTCCTCGTCGACGACGTCCTCTACACCGGCCGCACGGTCCGGGCGGCGCTCGACGCCGTGGTCGACCACGGCCGGCCGGCCGCGGTGCAGCTCGCGGTCCTCGTCGACCGTGGGCACCGGGAACTGCCGATCCGCGCCGACTACGTCGGGAAGAACCTTCCGACCAGCGCAGACGAGGAGGTCCGCGTGCGCCTGTCCGAACCCGACGGCGCCGACGAGGTCCTCCTCGGCGCGAAAGGGGCTGTCGAATGATCAGCGACCTGCTGTCCATGGAGGACCTCGACACTGCCGCGATCACGACCGTCCTCGACACCGCGGAGGGCTTCTCCGATATCGCCCTGCGGCCGATCAAGAAGGTGCCGGTGCTGCGCGGGCGGACCGTGTGCAACCTGTTCTACGAGGACTCGACGCGCACCCGCATCAGCTTCGAGCTCGCCGCGAAGCGGCTGTCCGCCGACGTGCTGAACTTCTCGGCCAAGGGTTCCAGCGTCTCCAAGGGCGAGTCCCTGAAGGACACGGCGCTGACCCTGCAGGCGATGGGCGTCGACGCGATCGTCATCCGCCACTCCGCCTCCGGGGCGCCGCAGCAGCTGACGAGGTGGGTCGACGCCAAGGTGCTGAACGCGGGGGACGGCTGGCACCAGCACCCCACCCAGGCGCTGCTCGACCTGTTCACGATCCGCCGGCGGCTCGGCCGCATCGAGGGCCTGAACGTCGCCGTCTGCGGTGACGTCTACCACTCGCGGGTCGCCCGCAGCCTCGTCCAGGGTCTGCTCACGATGGGGGCGCAGGTCACGCTGGTCGGCCCGCCGACCCTGATGCCCGCCTGCGTGGAGACGTGGGGCACCGCGGTCAGCCACGACATCGACGCGGTGCTGCCCAAGACCGACGTCCTCTACCTCCTCCGCGTCCAGCGCGAGCGGATGGCGCAGCAGTTCTTCCCGTCGAGCCGGGAGTACGCCCGCATCTGGGGCGTCGACCGCCACCGCGTCGCGACGCTCCCCGAGGACGCGATCGTCATGCACCCCGGTCCCATGAACCGCGGCGTCGAGATCACCGCCGACGTCGCGGACGGCGCGAACTCGCTGATCGCCGACCAGGTCACGAACGGCATCGCGGTGCGGATGAGCTGCCTGTACCTGATGCTCGGGGGGGACGCGTGACCGCGACGTACACCCTGGCCGGCTGCCGCCTCGTCGACCCCGCAACGGGCCGCGACGAGGTCGCCAACGTCGTCGTCGAGGGCGAGGTCGTCACCGCGGTGGGCCGCGACAGCGCCGGCCTGCGGATCGAGACGGACGGGCTGGTCTGCGCCCCCGGCCTCGTCGACCTGCACGTCCATCTGCGGGAGCCCGGCGGCGAGGACGCCGAGACGATCGCATCCGGGACCGCCGCGGCGGCCGCCGGGGGCTACACGGCCGTGTGCCCGATGGCGAACACCGATCCCGTCTGCGACCACGCCGGCGTCGTCGAGCAGGTGCTGCGCCTCGCCCGCGAGGCCGGCCACTGCGACGTCCACCCCGTCGGCGCGATCACCCGCGGCCTCGCCGGCGAGGAACTGGCCGAGCTCGGTGCCATGGCGGCCATCGGCGTCCGCTGCTTCTCCGACGACGGGATGCCCGTCCGGTCGGCCCTGGTGATGCGGCAGGCCCTGACCTACGCCCGCACGTGGGACGCGATCATCTGCAACCACGCCGAGGAGGCGTCGCTCACCGACGAGGCGCAGATGAACGAGAGCGAGCTGTCCTCGGTCCTCGGGCTCGGCGGCTGGCCGCACGAGGCCGAGGAGATCCAGGTGGCCCGCGACCTCCTGCTCGCCCATGGACTCCGGGCCCGGCTCCACGTCCCGCACGTGTCGACCCGCGGCACCGTCGACCTCGTCCGCCAGGCGAAGGCCCGCGGGACCCGCGTCACCGCCGAGGCCGCCCCGCACCACTTCACCCTCACCGAGGACGTCGTGCGCAGCTACGACCCCGTCTACAAGGTGAACCCGCCGCTGCGGACCTCCGACGACTGCGAGGCGGTCCGCGAGGGGCTCGCCGACGGCACGATCGACGCGATCGCGACGGACCACGCCCCCCACGCACCGGAGCAGAAGGAGCAGGAGTGGGCGCAGGCGCCGTGCGGCATGCTCGGGCTCGAGACCGCCCTCGCGCTCACCCTCACCGAGCTGGTCGACCCGGGCGTGCTGACCCTG
>JACCXR010000171.1 GCA_013696915.1 Euzebyaceae bacterium | reverse complement strand
GGGCCCACGCCGAAGCACTCGCGCGGGCCGCCGGGATCGGCCCGGACGACCCCCGCCGGCTGCGCGCCGGCGCCGTGGCGGGTCACCGCGCCGTCTGCGACCGGAGCGGCCACGTTGCGCTGACGACGGCGGAGCTCGTCACCGAGGCCCGCCGCCTTCTGCGCGTGAGCGAGCACGACGCCCGCCGGGCGCTCGACCTCGCCGCCGACGCGCACCGGCTCGTGCGCGACACCGAGCCCCTTCCGGAAGCCCCGGAGCCGCCGGAGCGGTGGTACACCCCCGGCGACCTCGCCGCCGAGCGCGGACTCGCCGAGGAGCTGCAGCGGCTCCTGCGGGCGTCCTCGCGCGTGCGGTCGGCGGCCGGCGACCACGACCCCGACCCGGCTCTGACGCCGGAGCAGGCCGCCGCGGTCCGGGCCGCCCTCACGGCCCCGGTGTCCGTCCTCACAGGCGGGCCGGGGACCGGCAAGACGCGCACCGTGATGGAGGTCGTCCGGGCGTGCGAGGCCCGCGAGCTGCGAGTCGCCCTGTGCGCCCCGACCGGGCGTGCGGCCAAGCGGCTCGAGGAGGTGACCGGCGCGCACGCGTCGACGGTCCACCGGCTGCTCGACGCGCGGCCGGTCGGCGGCGACGACCGTGGGCTGCCGGGCACGGGGTTCGTGTTCGGCTACGGCCGGGACCGCCGGTTGCCGCAGGACCTCCTGGTCGCGGACGAGTGGTCGATGGCGGACCTGCGGCTGGCGTGGGCCCTCGCCGGCGCGGTCGGCGACGGCGCGCACCTGTTGCTCGTCGGCGACGCCGACCAGCTGCCGTCGGTGGGTCCCGGCGCGGTGCTCAGGGACCTGCTCGCGGCGCCGGCGGTCGCCGCCACGCGGCTGACCACGGTGCACCGCCAGGCCGCCACCAGCCGCATCGTCACGCTCGCGCACGAGGTGAACGCCGGCGTCGCCGCACCCCCGCGCGGCCGCGACGGCGACGTCTTCGCCGTCCCCGAGCACACCGCAGGCGTCGCCGATCGGGTGGCGGAGATCGTCGCGGTCCGCGCCCCCGCGTATTTCGGCTGCGCGCCCGCTGACGTCCAGGTCCTCGCGCCGATGTACAAGGGACCGGCCGGCGTCAACCGTCTCAACGAGCGGCTGAAGGAGCGGCTCAACCCCGCCGGCGGCCGCCGTGCCGTGGCCGGCTTCCACGAAGGTGACCGGGTCGTCCAGACCCGCAACGACGCCGAGCTCGACGTGGCGAACGGCGACATCGGCGAGGTGATCGCCACAGATCCCGTCGCCCGCTCGCTGGAGGTCGCCTTCCCGCACGGCACGGTCGCCTACGACGCGGAGCAGGCCGCGGATCTGTCGCCCGCGTGGTGCCTGACCGTGCACAAGGCCCAGGGAGGGGAGTGGCCGGTCGTCGTGCTCGTGCTCGACCCCGCCCACCGATCGATGCTCTACCGCGAATTGGTCTACACCGGGATCTCGCGTGCCGCGCGCGGCCTGCTGCTCGTGGGAGAGCCCGGCCTGATCGCCACAGCCGCCCGCCGGACCGGCTCCGGCATGCGCGAGCGCCGGACGCTGCTGAGTGCGCGGCTCGCGGCCGGCGCGCCAGGGACGGGCGAGCGGCGCCTCGGTGTCGGCACGGCCTGACCGGTACGCGCTGTGGAGGATGTGAGCGGACGGCGCTCACAAGCCGCACAATGACCGCCGCGCATCGTGGAAGGAGGTCCGGATGGAGGCGACGGTCTTCGAGTCCCGACCGTTGCCGGTCCGGCTCGACCGCGACCTGCGGGACCGCCTGGAGACCGCCCACCGCGACGAGCCGTTCTCGGCGATCGACGCCCGCGCGACCGTCCGCCGCGTGGCCGGGCTCGTCGCCGGACTCGGTGCCGCGACGACGGTGTACCGCGGTGGGCTCGACCTGCGCGGCATCGAGGTCGACCACCTCTGGCTCGCTCTCGAGGGCCGCGTCCTCGACGCCGCGTTCCCCCTGTTCGTCGACGAGTTCGTCCTGGCGCTGCGCGGCTTCGTCAGCGGAGACGTCGCCGCCGAGGAGCTCGGCGCGGCGGCCGACCAGGCGGGGATGGCTCACCGGGTGCTCGGCCGGTTCCCGGCGCCGGTGCGGTACCTCGGCATGCCGGTCTGGGCCGCGCGGCACGGAGCCGGCTGACCGTCCGCCTCGCCGCGTCACAACGCCCGGCGCCGGCCGTTGGATGGGCTGACCGGAACGGCACCGCGCCAGGAGCAGCCAGTGGACGAAATGCCCCGACTCAGCAGCGTCGCCGGTGTCGCGCGCGCGCTCATCGCCACGGTGGGGGTGCGCGACGCCATCGACATCCTCATCGCTCAGTTCGGATGGGACGTGGCGTTCAGCGCATGCTCACTGCTCGAAGGCCCCGACGCGGGCGCGGCGCTGTGGCAGTCGGTCGCGGGGCTGGTCCTGGACGACCTCGCTGCCTGACCCTGCCCGGACCGGCGGGCGGGTCGGCGCGGGCGGGTCAGCCGAGGCGGTGGGCGACGGCGAGGACGCTGCCGCAGCGGTCGGCGGCCGGGCCCGTCGGGGAGAACCAGCACTCCTCGCTGGCATGGGCGAGCCGCCGGCAGTAGTAGACGGCACCGGCGGCGTCGCGCAGCGCCCGGACGTACGCGGTCACGGGATCCTGGCGTGGCCGTCGCAGCACCGCCCGCGACGGCGCCAGCTCGGCGAGGATCCCCGCGAGGGCGCACGCCTCCCGGGCGGCGCCGAAGCGGTCCAGGGCGCAGACGTCCTCCGTGTCGTGGCGGCAGGTCTCCGACTCGGTGAAGTCCAGCGCGGCGGCTCCGAGCCGGTCCACGAGCCTCTGCACCCCGGCCATCTCCTCGCCGTGGTCGCCGCCGACCCGCCGCAGCGTGTCGCCGTCTCCTCCGGCGCCCACCGTGAGGCCGTTCGTCCGCCAGGCCAGTGCCGCCTGGGTCACCGTGCCGCTCATGCCCTCGTTCCGTCCTCGCCGGCCATCGTCTGCGGCCGTCTGGTCCGCAGGTTCCGATCCACGCTATGAGGTTCGGCCGCGAATGCCGGGGATTTAGTGCTGTCCCTTTGGACGAACGGACGGGCCGATCCGATACGGGTCATCGCCGTCCGGTCCCGCTCGGCGAGGTCCGCTAGGGCTAACTAACCGGCCGCCGCCCGGCGGATGCGGTCCATGACCGCCCGCCCCAGCCCGACCGGTTCGACCGACTCGATGACGACCACGTCCATGCCCGCCTCCTCCGCGGACCGCAACGCGCCGTAGAGGGCCGTCGCGAGCTCCCTGGCGTCGGCGTAGGCGGCCAGGTGGAGCACGTCCCCGCCGGCGGGCACCGGAGCCACCAGCCCGACCTTCCGCCCGACCCTCGCCAGGGCGTCGGCTCTCGCCGGCCCGCCGCCCGGTGGCGCGATCTCGACGGCGCACCGGGGCGCGTAGTGCCGGTGACGCGTGCCCGGCGAGCCGGCGGCATCCTCCCCGGCACCCGGGTCGCCGTCCGGCAGACCGAGCTGCTCGCGGCTGACCGCGCCCTCGCGGAGCACGACCGGTACCGCCGCGCGGGCGTCCACGACGGTCGACTCCACGCCCACCCGGCAGGGCCCGCCGTCGACGACGACGTCGATGCGGTCGCCGAGGTCGGCGATGACGTGGGCCGCCGCCGTGGGGCTGGGCCGGCCCGAGCGGTTGGCGCTCGGCGCCGCCACCGGCACCCCCGCCGCCGCGAGCAGGGCGAGGGCCACCGGATGTGCCGGCACCCGGACGGCGACGGTCGACAGACCCCCCACCGTGACCTCGGGGATGCCGGGGGCGGCGTCGACCACCAACGTCAGCGGGCCCGGCCAGAACCGTGTGGCGAGTTCGATCGCCAGAGGCGGCAGCGCCGCCGCGAGGCGCCCGAGGTCGTCGACGCCGGCGACGTGGACGATCAGGGGATTGTCGGCCGGGCGGCCCTTCGCCGCGAAGACGCGCGTCACCGCCGCCGCGTCGTCCGCCCTGGCGCCGAGCCCGTAGACCGTCTCGGTCGGGAAAGCCACCAGCCCCCCGGACCGCAGGACCGCCGCCGCCTCCGAGATGGCCGCCCTGTCGGGGCTGAGCGGGTCCACCCGCAGCAGCCGGGCGCCGCCGGTCGGGGGGGAGGACACGCCGGCGATTGTAGGGGCCGGCACGTGGCATGCCGGCGCTGGGCGGACGCGGCTGGTGCCGGGACCGCGCGCGGTCGGCCGGTCAGTCGGACGCGACGCCGGCCGCCGGGGGACGCAGGGCCGCCGTCAGGCAGTGGGACAGGCCCTCCGCGGCCCGCGCCCGCGCCAGCCGCTGGCGGACCGCGGCGACCCGCGGTGATGTCCCCGGCGGCAACCCGCCGGCGCCCGGCGCCATCCGCTCCAGCACGACCATCAGCCCGGAGATCCGCTGCCCCGGAGACCCCTGCTCCTCGTGCGCCGCTTCGAGTTCGCGGACCCAGCGCTGCCCGCCGCCCAGCCGGAGCAGGTCGACGAGGTCGCGGAGCGCGACGTAGAGCGGCAGGTGCTCGGTGTCGGGTCCGCCGCACGCCGTCGCGACGGTCGCGATCAGCTCGTCGACAGGCTCCACGAGCCGCAGGCGGCGCACGGCGCCCGACTGCCGCAGCCGGTAGAGCTCGAACCCGAGGCCGGAGAACACCTCCCCGGACGACGCGCCGTGCAGGCACGCCCGCAGGTTCGCCGCCCACAGGTCCTGCCCGCCCTCGTCCAGCCGGCCCGCGAGGGCGTCGACGGCGCGGAACAGCGGCTCGGACGTGTCCAGCCGCGGGCGGGGAGCGGTCTGCATCGCCGCACCCTACGGGATGCGGCCGCCGCAGGCTGGGAGCGCCCCCGCGACCGGCGGTTCGATCGGGCCGCCGCATCGCCCGTGTCGCTCCTCGGGGGCTTCTCTCGCCGGGAACCGCCGTTTCCGGAAATCCGGAAGAACCCTATCCGCCTGGACGGCGTATGATGACGAGGGCTGGAGGTGGGGTCGATCCATCTGCTCAGCGAGAACAACGGGCCATGGATGGTGACTCGACTCGGTGACTCGACTCAATACCTCGATTCGGGTCCCCGACGCATTGTGCAACCGCGGCGGGAGTGACAGCAACGTCAAGAACGTCAAGGTTGAGCCTGCCCTCGGATCGCCTAGGGATCGCCTAGGGACTGGCCGCCGGCGTAGGGCGTCCTGATGCGCCGGCAGCCGGGCGCACCACTCGGGCGTGTTCGGCCACGTCGTGCGCTTCATGTGCTCGGGTTGCTCTGTATCGCGGCCGTGGTCCTGTTGACGATGCGTTGGCTTTCGGGTGCGCTGGATGGCGAAGACGGCGTCCTCATCGTTCGGCAGTTGCACGCCGATGCGGTGGAAGAAAATGACCTCGTCACGGACATCGAAATCGTCGATGCTTCGGGAGATGCCGTCGTTCGTGACCGGGTTCGCACGAGGCAACAGGTCGAGCAGACGATCGTGTCGACTGACCTGGAGCCCGGCGTCTACGAGTTGCGTGCCTCACAGAACTCGTGCGGGTATGCGTGCCGTATGGGTAGCTGGCTGCGGGACCTGCTGCTGGGCGCCCCCGACCGTGGCGCCGGGTACGGCGCGTACCCGTGCCGGCTTTCGTTCACGATCGAGGCGGGGCAGACGACGCAAGTGCGTGTTGTGAACGACAGCTTGCGGGAGGGGCCGATCTGCGACGTGCTGTAATGGCGGGTGGACGTGCAAGAACGCCCCAGCCAGGCGGCCCAGCGTTTGGGGTGGGGCCGACGCTGTGGGACGCGGCCATCCGTGCTCGATTGGAGCATGCGCACACGTTTTCTCCTCCAACCAAGATTCGACTCTGTGCAGCACCGCGGCCACCCACAGGCCCTGTGGTCGGTCGAGGAAGCATCAGGACGGTCTTCTGCCGGACCTTTTCGCCGAAGCGGGGGGAGCCCGCTTGGGGGGTACAGCTCGCGTCCACCTTTCCGCCGATTCGCGCTCTTGGCGACTACGCTCCCACCATGGACGAACCCCAGCCCGATCAACCACTCGCTGCCGGGAGGACCGAACAGGTCGAACTGCCCTCGCTGAATTTGCTGCTCGACCTTGTGCAAAGCGAACGGGACAAGCAGCGGGCGCACTTCGACAGCCTGGATGGCAAGGCAGGGATCATCCTCGGCTTCACTGGCCTTATCATCACGCTTGCCCCTGAATTGCCGATCGGGTATGTCATCCTTGTGGTGCTCGCCGCACTTGCAACTGCAGGTCTTGCCCTGGCGGCCTTCTTTCCGAGGAAGTATCCAATCCTTGAGGTGGGGACGATGCGCGAGTACCTCACCGCCCAGGAGAGCGATATGAAATTGACACTGCATGACACGCTCGCGGGGCATGGTCGTGGAGGGCGGCAAGACGCTGCAACGGAAGGGCGAGTGGCTGACGGCAGCGTTTATTGCACTCGGGTGACAGCGGCTATACTCAGCATAGGCGTTGTTCATGACAGTCTGAGAGGAGACGACGGTGGCGGACCAGCCTCAAGCCAATCCGCCCCGGCCGGTAGCGCCTCCCCCACGCCCTGACCCGCGACTTGTTGGATACATCGAGAAGGGCGGTAAGCCGCTCAGCGGTGGCGAGAAGCGCGCGCCGCCGCGCGAAGGCGACTCGCGTGGCAGGTAGCGACCAGCAGGACTCCCAGCCAGCCCCCCAGCTGCCCCGGGCACAAGACAGGCCCGCTCCCCCCTCCGCAGGTTGACCAGGGGCTGATACGCCGCGTGAACGCGGGTCGTGGAAGGCCCCGTCGACCCGGCAAGCGATAGCCGTGGCCTTTGGTGGCGTCGGGTCCGGGCGTTGCGTGCCGGCTGCCGTTCAACATCCACGCCGGGCAGACGAAGCAGGCGCGCATCCGTCAACGACAGCATGGGCGAAGGCCCCTGCCGGCGCCATGGTGTTCAAGGCAGCCAGACGCCCGAGGACGCGCAAGGTTCAGCGGCCCCACGCCGGGGTGGACCAACGCCGTGGGGACCTCCGGCGACGCGGCTTCGTGCGACCGCACGCAGAAGTCACCGCTCACGGTGCGCGTCGGCACCCTGCCGGCTCTGGCTGGTGGCTGGGCGGGGCCGGGCCGGGCCGACGACGTCCCGTCGCACGGGCGTCGGCAACAGTTCACCCGTGGGCCGGGAGCCGTTCGGGCGGGCTCCCTAGCGTCCCGGCGGCCCACCACGACCAGCGGAGGTCCGCCCGTGACGAACACCGCTCCTCGCCGTTCCCTGCGCACCAGCCTGCCGATGGTCGGTGCCACCGGCACCGGCAGCCACAAGACCTGCACCTACAAGTGCGGGGACGACTGCTTCCGCGACGTCCCCAACACCAGCTCGAACGAGACCTTCGAGGAGGTCGTCGCCCGAGCGGTCAGCCGTCGCGGGTTCCTCAAGGCGGGGATGGCCTCCGTCGTCGTCCTCGGCGCCGGAGGCACCTTCGGCAGCCTGCGGGACGCCTCCGCACAGCCGCTCCCGCCGGTGCTCGAACCGCCGTCCGACCCCCTGCGGGCGGCCGGCGCCAAGACCCTCGGCTTCACCCCGATCGAACCCACCACCGCCGACGCGGTCGTGGTCCCGGACGGCTACGACTCCCGCGTGCTGATCCGCTGGGGCGACCCCCTGTTCCCGAACACGCCGCAGTTCCGCTTCGACCGTCAGACCGCGGCGAAGCAGGCCGAGCAGTTCGGCTACAACTGCGACTACGTGGCCTTCATGCCGCTGCCGTGGTCGAGCCGCTTCACGAACTCCAGCCGCGGGCTGCTCTGGGTGAACCACGAGTACACCAACCCGGAGCTGATGTTCACCGGCTACGACCCGGACAATCCCAGCCGCGCGCAGGTCGACATCGAGCTGGCGGCGCACGGCGCCGCGATCGTGGAGATCCGGCGTCCTCGCGGCGAGCGCTGGTTCAGCTACCGGCGCCGCTCGTCGTACAACCGCCGCCTGACGGCGCAGAGCCCCATGCTGCTGACGGGCCCGGCCGCCGGCGACCCGCTGCTGCAGACCGGCGACGACCCCACTGGGACGCAGGTGCTCGGCACGCTCAACAACTGCGCCGGCGGGGTGACCCCGTGGGGGACGGTCCTGACGGCCGAGGAGAACTTCAACCAGTACTTCGGCAAGCTCGAGGACGTCTCCGACGCGCGGGTCTCCGCCTGGCACGCGCGGTACGGCCTGGCCGAGGGCGAGTCCGGCCGCAAGTGGGAGCGCTACTACCCGCGCTTCGACCTGGGCGTCGAGCCGCACGAGCCGTTCCGCCACGGCTGGATCGTCGAGGTCGACCCCTACGACCCGGAGTACGTGCCGCGCAAGCGGACCGCCCTGGGCCGGTTCAAGCACGAAGGCGCGACCACGAGCCTCGCGGCCGACAGCAGGGTCACGTGCTACCTGGGAGACGACGAGCGCTTCGACTACGTCTACAAGTTCGTCACCGCCGGCCGCTTCGTCGAGGGCGACACCGCCGGCAACGCCGACCTGCTCGACGAGGGCACGCTCTACGTCGCGCGCTTCGACGTCGACCCGGTCGGCAACCGCGTCGGCACGTGGATCCCGATGATCCACGGCGAGGGCGCGCTGACCGCGGACAACGGCTTCGCGAGCCAGGCGGAGGTGCTCGTCAACACCCGCGGCGCCGCCGACCTCCTCGGAGCGACCAAGATGGACCGGCCGGAGGACATCGAGCGCAACCCGGTGAACGGCGGCGTCTACATCAACCTCACGAACAACAGCAGCCGGGGTGGAGTCGACGACGGCGGCACGGCCGACCCGAACGACGACCGCTTCTTCCCGCAGGAGGACGCCGCCAACCCGCGGGCCCCCAACCGGTACGGCCACGTCATCGAGCTGTTCGAGGAGGGCAACGACGCCGCGGCGACCCGCTTCACGTGGGGCATCTTCCTGCTCTGCGGCACGCCCGACGACCCGACGACCTACTTCGCCGGGTTCGACAAGTCGCAGGTGAGCCCGATCTCGTCGCCCGACAACATCGCCTTCGACCAGCAGGGCAACCTCCTGCTCGCCACCGACGGCCAGCCGGGGTCGATCGGCGTCAACGACGCGTTCCACTTCGTGCCCATCTCCGGACCCGAGCGCGGCCACGTCCAGCAGTTCCTCAGCGTCCCGGTGGGCGCGGAGGCCTGCGGCCCGGAGTTCACCCCCGACGACCAGACGCTGTTCTGCGCCGTCCAGCACCCCGGCGACGACGGGTCGCTGGAGCAACCGGTCAGCACGTGGCCCGACGGCGCGGAACCCCGCCCCTCCGTGGTGTCCGTCTTCAAGACCGCACCGGGCGACCCGCGCATCGGGGCGTAGCGGCGCTGCCCAGACGGCGCCCGGACAGGGGGACCGGGCGCCGCCAGCACCTGCACGGTCTGTTCACCCTCGCGCTGAGGCGGCGAGCACGCTCACCGCCGGTCGCGCTCGGCGCGGATCACGGCCGTCGCGGAGGCACGGCTCATGCCTGCCGGCCCCTCCGCGGCGATGTCGGCAGCCACCTCTGCGGCGATCTCTCCAGGCGACCGCAACCGGGCACCCTCCACGAGCTCTGCGAGCAGGTACTCCTGCAGGCTTCATGCCCGCCGCGGCGGCGCGGGCCTGGTAGCTGCGGTAGACGTCGTCCGGCACGTCGCGGATCCGGATGGTCGCCATGCCCGCACGGTAACGCGCCGCGGCCCGTCTGCGTCCGAGTGCCGGTCTCCCAGGCGGTCAGAGCGCCCGGTCGTCGAGTTCCATGAGCGCGAGGTCGGTCGCCTCCAGGACGGCGCGGCGGGCGGACAGCAGCGGCAGGACGTCGGCGGCGAACCACCGCGCCGCGGCGACCTTCCCGGCGTAGAAGGCGCGGTCCGCGTCGGACACCCCGCCGGCGGACGCGGCGAGCGCGACCTCGGCCTGGCGCAGCAGCAGCCAGCCGATCACCAGCTCCGCGAGGGCGAACAGGAAGGTGGTCGTGTTGAGGCCGACGAGGTAGACCGAGCTGCCCATGAAGCCGGCCAGGGCCGCGAGCATCCCCTGGACGTCCTCCAGGGCGGTCGCGAGCCGGTCGCGTTCCGCCGTCAGGGCGCCGTTGCCGGCGTCGCCCTTCGCGAACGCCTGGATCTCCGCGAGCAGAGCGGCGAGGGCGGCGCCCCGGTCCCTGCCGATCTTGCGGAAGAGCAGGTCCAGGCCCTGGATGCCGGTCGTGCCCTCGTAGAGGGTGTCGATCTTCGCGTCGCGGATGTACTGCTCGACGGGGTAGTCGCGGCAGTACCCGGAGCCGCCGAAGGTCTGCAGCGACGTGGCGAGCAGCTCGTAGGACTTCTCGGAGCCGTAGCCCTTCACGAGCGGCAGCAGCAGGTCGTTGCGCTTCTCCAGCGCGGCCGCGTCGTCTCCGCCCAGCTTGACGCGGTCCTGGATCGAGGCCGTGTAGAACACCAGCGCCCGCAGCCCCTCGACGTGCGCCTTCTGCCGCATCAGGTTCCGCCGGACGTCGGGGTGGCGGATGATCTCCACCCGCGGCGCGGCGCGGTCGGCGGCGCTCGCGAGGTCGGGGCCCTGGACGCGCTGCCTGGCGTAGGCGAGCGCGTTGAGGTATCCGGTCGACAGCGTCTCGATCGCCTTCGTCCCGACCAGCATGCGGGCGTACTCGATCACCTTGAACATCTGTGCGATGCCGTCGTGGACCTCGCCGACGAGCACGCCCCGCGCCGGCCGGCGATCCCCGAAGGTCAGCTCGCAGGTCGCCGACGCCTTGAGCCCCATCTTGTCCTCGATCCTGGTCGCGGCGACGCCGTTGCGCTCGCCGAGCGAGCCGTCGGCGTTCACCCAGAACTTCGGGGCGATGAACAGGCTCAGGCCCTTCGTGCCGGGACCTGCGCCGACAGGCCTGGCGAGCACGAGGTGGACGATGTTCTCCGGCCAGTCGAAGTCGCCGTTGGTGATGAAGCGCTTCACGCCGGTCAGGTGCCAGGTCCCGTCGCCCGCCTCCACCGCGGTCGTGCGGCCGGCGCCGACGTCGCTGCCGGCGTCCGGCTCGGTGAGTACCATCGTGCCGCCCCAGTGGCGCTCGACCATCGGCACGACCCAGCGGCGGCGCTGCTCACCGGTCACGAGCCCGTCGATGATCGCCGCGAAGAACGGTCCGCCGGTGTACAGCAGCGCGGAGGGGTTCGCGCCGGACAGCATGGCCGAGCACGCCCACTGCAGGCTGGGCGGCGCACCGAACCCGCCGAGGTGCTCGGGCAGGTTCAACCGGTACCAGTCGCCGTGGAAGTACGCGTCGAGGCTGGCGTTGATCCCCGGCGGCACCGTGACGTCGCCGTCCTCCAGGCGCAGCGGCACCCGGTCGCCCTCGGCGAAGCTGTCGGCGAAGGGCCCGGTCGCCAGCCGCTCGACGCCCGACAGGACCTCGCGCGCCGTGTCGAGGTCCATCTGCGCGAACGGGCCGACGCCGAAGTGCTCCTGGACGCGAAAGACCTCGAAGAGGTTGAACTCCACGTCGCGCAGGTTGCTGATGTAGTGACCCACCGGCTGCTCTCCTCGCCCAGATCGGTTACCGGACGGTAGGTTACTCCCCGGTACGGTCTCGGGGGAGGCGGTCGTGGACACTGCGCGTCCGGTAGCCCGCTTGCGTCCCCGACCTGGCGCGCTGGACGTGGGACCTCGGCAACCGCAGCAACGTCCGGTTCTTCGGCGCGCTGTTCGGGGCGGTGGGCGCGTCGGCATGGTCGGCATGGCGGCCGCGCAGCTGGTACGGCTACGACGTGTTGTACGCGGCCGCCGGAACGTTCGCGACCGTGGCGCTGGTCGCCACGTTCCTGCACTGGGACCTGTTCGGGATCCGACCACGCACCAGCGTCGCGTTCGTCGCGCTCTACGTCACGGGTGCGGTCATGGGCTTCTACCCCTACGTGGGGTACGTCCTCGGCCGCGGAGAGGAGCGCGGCCCGGTGGCGACGTCGCGGTCGTGACCGAAGGCGTTCCAGAGGTCCTCTACGGGAGGATCGACGGCCCGCACCGCCTGATGGCCCGGCAAGCCAAGGCCGACAAGGCACGCGATCGCCGGGTCACCAGAATCCCGTCGCGTTCGCCAGACACGTCCGCGCCGCGTCAGGTGTGCTCCCCGTTGATCTGCGGGAACTGCTCCTCGCGGACGCGCCGGGACCTTCTCGGCGACGACGAGCGCGCTCGGCGGCTCGCCACGGCGGCGGTGGTACCATGGTGCTATGGCGAACGGTACCGGTGCCCAGATCGCCGTGCGCCTTCCGAAGGAAGCGCTCGATCAGCTGGACGCGCTGGTTGACAGCGGTCGATTCTCTTCACGAGCGGACGTCGCACGCACCGCAATCGCGGAGCTCCTCGACAATGAGCGCCGCCGCGCGGTCGGTGATGCCATCGCCGAGGGTTACCGGCGACTTCCGCAGACGGAGGAGGAGCTCGCCGGCGCCGAGGCGAACGCGCGGGCGATGATCCTCGAAGAGCCTTGGTGAGTCGGCTCGCGCAGGGAGACATCTGCTGGGTCGAGATCCCGGACGCCGGCCGTCGTCCCGCGCTCGTCGTCACGCGCGACGCTGCCATCCCGGTCCTGAACGCGGTCCTCGTCGCGCCCGTCACGCGTTCGATCCGCAGGATCCCGACCGAGATCATGCTCGGATCCGAGGACGGCCTGTCCATCGAGTGTGCGGCGAATTTCGACAACCTCCGGCTCGTCCCTCGATGGACGCTGACCGACCCCGTAGGCCGTCTCGCCGCCGTCAAGACGCTTCGGCTGTGCCATGCTTTGCGTGCCGTCGCCGACTGCTGACAAGGGTCGTGAACCCCACCCCTGCAGGTTGTGAAGGACCGGGTCACCGGCCTGCCAGCCGTCACGGTCCGTCCGGTAGCCCGCCTGGGTCCCCGACCGCCCGCCGCAGGCTCAGGGTGAGGGCGCGCGGATCGGGGCCGTCGAGGCGTGCCGCGAGATGGCCGTCCGGACGCACCACGTAGGCGGTGCGCCGCCCGGTCTCCAACGCGGAGGCGAGGCCCCCGAGCTGGTCGATCGCTTCCAGGGCGTAGACGTCCACCGGAGCTCGGACAGCCGCTCGGCAGGCCGCCTCCAGGTTGGCCACGTCGGCGGTCGTCGGGGCCAGTACCACGAACCCCGATCCGAACAGCTGCCGCAGCCTGACGACGTCCGGGCGCGCCGGCACCGCGCACGGACCGTCCGGGCACAGGACGCCGGGGACGACGGGCCGGGCGACTCCCGGCTCGCGGGGGAACGCGTCCGGATCCCCCCAGGGCGTCGTCAGCGGGGAGTCCAGGTACCAGAACGGCTCGGCCAGCCTGCCGGAGTCGACCAAACGCCGTGCCGCGGGATCGGTCAGCGCCCGCTCCAGGACCGCCCTCCGCCGCCGCGCCTCCTCGGCGTCGCGCGGCACCAGGAAGCGCATCGTCTCACCTGTGACGCGCAGGTTCTCCCGCGCCGCTGCCCGGCGCTCGGTGTCGTAGCTGGCGAGCAGGGCGTCACCGGCCCACCCCCGCCGGACGAACGCGAGCTTCCAGGCGGCGTTCTCCGCGTCGTGGATGCCGGAGTTGAGGCCCCGCGCACCGAAGGGGGACATGAGATGGGCGGCGTCGCCGGCGAGCAGGACGCGACCGGCCCGGAACGTCGGCGCCAGACGCTGGTGGAACCGGTAGGCCGAGACCCAGACGACCTCGTAGGGCCGGTCGCCGACGACCGCGCGGACACGCTGGTCAAGGGCGCCGGAGGCGCGCTCCCGTTCGAGGTCGAAGTCGCCGGGGACCTGCCAGTCGATGCGCCACACGGAGTCCGGTTGCGGATGCACGAGCACCTGGCGGCCGGGGTTCCAGGCGGGGTCGAAGAAGAACCGTCGCTCCGCCGCGAACCCCAGGTCGGTGCGGATGTCGGCGATGAGGAACTGGTCGTCGTAGGAGTGACCCTCGAACCCCAGCACGAGCAGCTTGCGGACCGTGCTGCGAGCACCGTCGCACGCGAGCAGGTGGGAGCCGAAGATGTCCTCGATCCCGCCCGCCGTGGAGACCCGCACGGTCACGCCAGCGTCGTCCTGCTCCAGGCCGACGACCCGGTGCCCGGTCCGCAGCGCGACCAGCGGTTCGTCGGCGGCCCTGGCCCACAAACGCCGCTCGGTGCTCGACTGCGGGATGTTGACGAACGGCGGGAACGCGCTCCGGCCCCTCTCGGGGAACGTGATCTGGAGCAACTCCGTCTCGCGGTAGTACGTCCGCCCGAGCGTCCACGTGACGCCCTCGGCGACGATCGGCGCCGCGCAGCCGACGCGGGCGAGCACGTCCAACGCGTCGCGCTGCATGCAGATCGCCCTGGAGCCGACCGGGGCGTGTGCCGGCTGCGCCTCCAGGACGACGCTGGGGACGCCGAACCGGGCGAGCAGGAGGCCGGCCGTGATCCCGACCGGACCGCCGCCCGCGATCAGGACCGGAGCCGGCGTCGCGGCCATTGCCCCGCGGTGCTAGCGCTGCTGCAGCAGGTCCCACACCTCGCGGTCCCGCTGGGCGGTCCAGATCCGCGGATGGTCCATGCCGTCGAGCTCGTCCCACAGGCGCTGGGTGTTGAACGGCATGCAGTGCTCGAAGATCGGCCACCGCCCGTAGGTGGGCGCGAGCGCCGCGTGGGCCGCCTCGAACGCCTCCCGGACGTCCCCGCCGCGACGGTGCACGCTCCCCACGGTGTCGAGCATCGTGCGCAGGAAGCCGCGGGTCGCCTCGATCGCGTCGACCACGGCGCCGTCGCGGACCACGGCGCCGCGGCCGCCGACCAGCTGGGCGGCGTCGAAGGTCGCGACCCGGTCGAGGGTCGCGCCCGACCAGTCCGAGTGGAAGGCGTCACCGGTGTAGAGCGCGGCCTGCGCTTCGACCAGGTCGCCCGCGAACAGCACGCGCTCGGACGGCAGCCACGCGACGATGTCCCCCGAGGTGTGTCCCCGCCCGCAGTAGTGCAGCTGCAGCTCGCCCCGGTCGCCGCCCAGATCGATCGCCAACCGGTCGCTGAAGGTGACGTCGGGCCAGGTCAGCCCGGGGATCGTCTCGGCGCCGGCGAACAGCCGCGGCATGCGGCCGGCCTCGGACTCCCAGTCCTGCTTGCCGCGCTCCGCGATCAGCGCGCGGGTGTGGTCGTGGGCGATGATCGTCGCGCCCTCGAACGCCGCCGCGCCCAGCACCCGGACGGCGTGGTAGTGCGACAGCACGAGGTAGCGGACCGGCTTGTCGGTGTGTTCGCGCAGCCGGTTCAGCCAGCGGCGCGCCATGAACGGCGTCGCCCGCGCCTCGAAGGCGACCACGAAGTCCTCGCCCTCGATCGCGCCGACGTTCGGGTCGCCTTCGGCGGTCAGCGCGTACACCCCCCCGGCGAGGAGCTCGAGCGTCTCCACCTTCTCGTCGGTGTCCGCCGACGACGCGAACGGCCTGGTCATCGTCCTGCCCTTTCCCTTGACCGCTCGTCACCCTACTGACACGATCGATGGTTGAACAGGGGTGTTCGACAGCCGAACGGACGAGGAGGATCGTGGCGGTCGCCACGCAGCCGGAGACGTCGATCGTCGCCCCGCGAACCGGTTCCCCGACGTCGGCACCTCGCCCAGGCCACCCTCGCGGCGATCGCGGGGATGCCCGAGTTCCCCGGACTGACCGCACCAGGGACCCCACGGACCCACGGACAAGGAGGCGCGACGTGCCCTACCACCACAGCGTCGGCGAGGTGCCGCACAAGCGGCACACGCCGTTCCGCCGCTCCGACGGACGGCTCGCGCTGGCCAGCGAGGACGAGGCGTACCCGTGGTCCTGGGCGCGGGCGCTGTCCCCGCAGGAGGAGCAGAAGACATGACCCGCTGGTCGTTCCGCCACGTCTGCGCACTGCTGTCCGTGCTGTTCCTGCTGGCCGCCTGCGCCGAGGAGGCGGCGGACCCGGTCGCCACCGAACCCGCCGGCGAGGAAACCGTCGCGACGGTCGATACCGAGGACGGCGGCACCGAGGCCACCGAGGCCACCGACACGCCGGACACCGCCACCGAGACCGGCGCGGCGACCGCCACGGAGACCGCCGGGGACGCCGACGCCGAGGAGGGCCCGATCCGCATGGGCGCCGTCCTCGACATCACCGGCCCGGGGGCCAACCTCGGCGGGCCCGAGCGGGACACGCTCCAGCTGCTCACCGAGCAGATCAACGCCGCCGGTGGCGTGGACGGGCGGGAGGTCGAGCTGGACATCCGCGACAACCAGTCCCGCGAGGACGAGGCGGCGACGCAGCTCACGTCCCTGCTGCAGGAGGAGGTCGACATCATCCTCGGCGCCAGCCGCACCGGCCCCAGCCTGGCGATGCGCCCACTGGCCGAGCAGGCAGAGGTCCCGATGATCTCCCTGGCGGCGAACCAGGCGATCGTCGACGGCTCCGAGTGGGTGTTCAAGACCGCGCAGAACGACCGCGTGGTGATCGAGAAGATCGTCGCCTACATGGAGACGCAGGGCTGGGAGACGGTGGGGCTGGCGCGCGACGCCTCGGCGTTCGGCGAGGGCGTCGCCGACCTCTTCCGGGACGTCAGCGGCAACGCGGACATCGTCGCGGTCGAGGAACGCTTCGCGACCGACGCCACCGAGTTCACCGCCCAGATGGTGAGCCTGCGGTCCGCCGGCGCGGACGTCAACGTCATCTGGGGGATCCCGCCCGCCGCGGCGACGGCCACGCAGGCGTACCGCGACCTCGGGCTCGACACCCCCCTCATGCACAGCCACGGCATCGGCAACCAGGTGTTCCTGGAGGTCGCCGGCCCCGCCGCCGAGGGCGTGGTCTTCCCGATCGGGCGGCTGCTCGTCGCCGACGAACTCGGTGACGACGACCCGCAGAAAGAGGTGATCACGACCTTCGTCGCGGACTACCAGGAGGCGTACGGCGCGCCACCGTCGACGTTCGCCGGTCACGCCTACGACGCCTTCCAGCTCGCCGTCCAGGCATTCGGCGAGGTCGGTACCGATCCCGCCGCCGTGCGCGACTACCTCGAGACGGCGGAGCTGACCGGCATCTCCGGCGTGTTCCAGATGAGCCCCGAGGACCACTCCGGGCTGACGAGCGACGCGCTCGTCATCGTCGAGGTCGCCGGCGGCGACTGGACGCTGGCCGCCGACCAGCCAGACGGTTCGTGACCGCCGGTGTGATCGACTTCCTGCAGCTGACGGTCGCGGGACTCTCGGCGGGATCGGCCTACGGGCTGGTCGCGGTTGGCTTCGTGACCATCCACTCGGTCACGGGGATCATCAACCTCGCGCAGGGGGAGTTCGCGATGGTGGCCGCCTTCGTCGCGATCGCGCTGCTCGCCGCGGGACTGCCGCTGCCGATCGCGGGGTTGCTCGCCGTGCTGGTCGTGGCGCTGGGCGCCGCGGTCGTCGAGCGGGTCGCGATCGCGCCGGCGGCCGGGTCGTCGGTGGTCGCCTACATCATGTTGACGCTGGGCGTCTCGATCACGCTGAAGGCATCGGTTCTGCTGATCGAGGGCCCGCAGTCCAAGGCGCTGCCGGCGTTCACCGGGGGGATCCTGTCGTTCGGCGGCGTGCTCGTCCGGCCCCAGGACCTGTGGATCCTGGCGGCCACGCTCGTCGCGGCGCTGGGCCTGTACGCATTCCTGGAGCGCACGGTGACCGGCAAGGCGTTCCGGGCGTGCGCGGAGCAGCCGACCGCCGCCCGGCTGGTGGGGGTCTCGCCCGCCAGGATGTCGACCCTGTCGTTCGTCCTCGCCGGGACCGTCGGCGCCGTCGCGGGCGTCGTGTCGAGCCCCGTCATCCAGACGGACTGGAACATCGGCCTGTTCCTGGGGCTGAAGGGCTTCGTCGCCGCCAGCCTGGGCGGGCTCGCGTCGATCCCCGCCGCGATCGCCGGGGGGCTCCTGCTGGGCGTCGTCGAGAGCCTGGGAGCGTTCTACGTCAGCTCCGGGCTGCGGGACGCGATCGCGTTCTTCGTGCTCATCGTCGTGCTGGTCGCCCGGCCCGGCGGCGTGTTCGGCCGGACCCAGGCAGCCGCGCGCGTGTGAACGACGCTGCCGAGACCGCGGATGCCCTCGCCGAGGACAGCTCCGGCGGCGGGATGCGGATGACGACCGGCGGAGCGGCGCAGCGCCGGCGGCTGTTGCGCGACTCCGCCGGCTTGGCCGTCCTGATCGCGGGCGTCGTCGCCTTCCCGCTGCTGGCGAGCCCGCAACTGGTGTTCGTGGCGGTCTTCGCCGGCGTGTTCGCGCTGGCGGCCCTGGGGCTGTCGCTGCTGCTCGGCCTCGCGGGCCAGATCAGTCTCGGGCAGGCCGGGTTCCTCGCGATCGGCGCCTACACCTCAGCGATCCTGACGACCCGCTACGAGCAGAACGCGCTGCTCGCCTCGGTGGTCGCGGTCGCGGTGACGATGGTCGCGGCGGCGGCGGTGGGGACGCCGATCCTGCGCCTGCGGGGGCACTACCTGGCCCTGGCGACCCTCGGCTTCGGGATCATCGTCGCGGTCGTCGCCAACCAGTGGGACTTCACGGGCGGACAGTCGGGCATCTTCGGCATCCGCAAGGTCGAGTTCAACGGGCGGCTGTACGACTCGCCGCGGGAACAGTTCTGGCTGGTCTGGTCCGTCGTGGTCGGCGCGCTGATCCTGGCCCGCAACCTGGCGTCCGGGCGGGTGGGACGCGCGCTGGGCGCGGTGAACGACTCCGAGGTCGCCGCGGAGACACTGGGCGTCGACACGTTCCGCCTGCGGGTGCAGGTGTTCGTGCTGTCGGCCGGGCTGGCCGCGATCGCGGGGAGCTGCTACGCGCACCTGGTGGGGGTCGTGAACGCCCAGGCGGCGTCGTTCCTGCTCTCGGTCGAACTGCTGCTGATGGCCGTCGTCGGCGGGCTGGCCAGCGTCTGGGGCGCCATCGTGGGCGCGATCTTCGTGCGGGGGCTCAGCGAGGCGCTCACCACCTACATCCCGCGGGTCATCCCCGGAGCCAGCGGCGAGTACCAGCTGATCGGCTTCGGCATCGTGCTGGTGCTTGCGGTCATCTACCTCCCGGGTGGCTTCGTGTCCGCCGGCGCGCGGCTCGCACGGTTGCCCGGCGCCCGTCGGCGGCCGCGTACCACGGTGCCCGACGGCGGCGGGGAGGGTCCGACCGCGGCCGGTGACGAGGCCGCCGGCGACACCTCACCGCTGCTGCCCCGTGAGGGCCGGCCGGCGCCCGGCACCGCCGTGCTGGTCGTGCGCGGCCTGGAGCTGCACTTCGGCGGCGTGCGGGCGGTGCAGTCGGTCGATCTCGAGGTCCGCACCGGGGAGATCGTCGGTCTGATCGGCCCGAACGGCGCCGGGAAGACGACGCTGTTCAACGTCGTGTCCGGCGTGCTCCCACCGACGGCCGGCACGGTCGAGGTCGGTGGCGCCCGGGTCGAGGGCCGCCGCCCTCACGCCGTCGCCGCCGCCCGCGCCGCCCGCACCTTCCAGAATCTCGAGATCTTCTCGTCGATGACGGTGGTCGGCAACGTCGCGGTCGGGCGTCACCTGCGCAGCCGCGCGGGCGTCGTGGCCGGCGCGCTCGCGCTGCCGGCCCGGGCGGAGGAACACGCGATCGACGCCGAGGCCCGCCGGCTCGTGGAACTCCTCGGCCTCGGCGACGTCGCCGACTCACCGGCCGCGGACCTGCCGTTCGGCCGCCAGCGCCTGGTCGAGATCGCCCGTGCGCTGGCCACCGAGCCCGACCTGCTGCTGCTCGACGAACCGATGGCGGGCCTGTCCGCCTTCGAGCGCGCCGCCCTCGCCCGCCTGCTCCGCCGCCTGCGCGCCGGCGGCATGGCGATCCTGCTCGTCGAGCACGACATCGAGGCCGTGATGGCGCTCGCCGACCGCGTGGCCGTCCTCGACGACGGCCACCGCATCGCGTACGGCGCCCCTTCGGAGGTCTCCGACGACCCCGCCGTGATCGAGGCCTACCTCGGCGCCGATGCGGAACAGACCACGCTCGGCGGCCCGGCGTGACCCAGGCAGCGCCACGGCTGACCGTCGAGGGCCTGTCGGCCGGCTACGGGCGGATCGAGGTGCTGCACGGCCTCGGCCTGGCGGTCGCGCCGGGCGAGCTGCTCGCCGTCGTCGGGGCGAACGGGGCCGGGAAGACGACGCTGCTGCGGGTGATCTCCGGTCTGCTGCCGGCGCGCGCCGGGCGGGTTCTCCTCGACGGGCGAGCCGTGACCGGGATGGCGGCCGAGAAGCTGGCGAGCGCCGGGCTCGCGCACGTCCCCGAGAACCGCCTGGTGTTCCCCGGGATGAGCGTCGCGGACAACCTGTCCCTCGGCGCGTACGCCCGGCGGCGCGGGAGCGGTGAGGCGGTCGAGCGGGACCGTCGCTTCGTCCTCGACCTGTTCCCTCGCCTCGCGGACCGCCTCGCGCAGCCGGCGGGGACGCTGAGCGGCGGCGAGCAGCAGATGCTCGCGATCGGTCGCGGGCTGATGGCCGGCCCGAAGCTGCTCCTGCTCGACGAGCCGAGCCTGGGCCTTGCGCCGAAGCTCGTCAGCGAGATCTTCGCGGTGCTCGGCCGCCTCCGCGACCAGGGTGACCTCGGGATCGTCCTGGTGGAGCAGAACGCCCGGGCGGCGCTGCGCATCGCCGACCGGGCGATCGTGCTGGACCGCGGGCAGGTGCTCCTGCAGGGGACGCCGAAGGCGCTGCTGGACGACTCTCGCGTCCAGGCCGCCTACCTCGGCCGTGGCTACACCGAGGTCGCCCGGTAGCGCGCGATGCGCGGCAGTGGCCAGGCCGCCGACGTGGGGGCGACCACGGCGAGGGCGCGTCCCGGGGGCGCCGCCGCTGGGGTTTCCGCGCGGTGCCTTCACCGGCTGACACCGCCCTTACCCACCTTGCCCTTTCCCGCCTTGCGGTAGTCTGATGGGCACCATGGCAGCGGGAGCAGCGGCACAGCTCGACGAGCGGCTGGGCGAGGCGCTCCGGCCACGGGTGCGGGCGTACCTCGCACGGCTCGACCGGGCAGGGGTGTCCGTCGCTGACCTGGGCGGCGTCGAGGCGTTGGTCGACTACATGGTCTCGGCCTTGCCCACCCCGGACGTGTGGAACGACCGGATCGGGCCCTTTTACACCACCGGGCAGCTGACGAGGATGCTGGGCGTCCCGGGCGAGCAGATCACCGGTGTGGCCGTCCGCGACCGCCGAGACCGCGGGACGTTGCTGGGCTGCCGGACCGCTGACGGCAAGTGGGTGTACCCGACCTTCCAGTTCCGGGGGCGGCGAGTCCGGGACGACGTCATCGGGCTGCTCCGCCAGCTACCGACCGACCGCTTCGACGGGTGGACCGTCGCCGCGTGGATCACCGGCCCGCGCCGCGACCTGGACGGCGCGAGCCCGCTGCGATGGCTGGACACCCACGGGCTCGACGATCGTCTGCGGCAGGCCGCCAGCCGCTTCCGCAGCCGCGCCGCGGCGTGACGCGGGCGACCTCGGCGCTACGGGCCCCGACCGCCGCGGCGATCGCCCGCGTTCCCGACCTGCCGATCGGCGCGGTCGTCGTCCATCGGGCCACCTGGAAGGGCTACGGCCTCTGGTGGTTCGCGAGCCGCACCGACAACCCCGACCCGGGGCGCTTCGACCTCGAGACGCCGCACGGCACCTGCTACTTCGCCGACGATCCGGTCGGTGCGCTCATCGAGAAGCTCGCCGAGCCCGACGAGCTGTCGCCCGTGGTGACCGTGGAGACGGTCCACCGGCTGCGCGTCCACAGCGGGACTCTGCGCCACCCTGCCACGGTGGCCGATGCCACCGATCGCCGCTCCCGCGTCCCGAAGGAGCTCGGCATCGTGACGCCCTACACGCTGCCATGGGCTTGGGCGGACGCCCTCCACGCCGACGGCCGGGGAGGCATCGTCGCCTGGCTGCGCCTCGACCCGGCCGCCAGCCGCGGCGTCGCCGTCTTCGGACCGGCCGGCGCCCCGGATTCGGATGACCCGCAGTGGACCGCGTTGGACGGCGTCAGCCCGGGGGCCGACCACCTCGACGCGCTGCGCGCGATGTTCGACATCGTCGTCGAGCCCGTGCCGCGGCGGGCCGAGGTGGAGATCGCCGAACCTCCGGGCTGAGCTCATCCACGCGTCGGAACGACCATCATCCTCGGGGATCCTGCTCCAGGCTCTCAACCTCGCCAACCCACGCCCACGGGCCCACCGGGCCGCCGGGGTTTCCGCGCGGTGCCTTCACCGGCTATCGTGGGAGTGCCGCAGTGCACGGGAAGCCGGTGAGATTCCGGCGTGGTCCTCGCCACTGTGACCGGGTAGTTCGCGCCATGAAGCCACTGGGTCCGAGCAGGACCTGGGAAGGCGGCGTTCGCGTCGATCCGGGAGCCAGGAGACCGGCTGCGGCTGTCCGTCCAATTCCTCGAGGCAAGGAAGACTCTTGGCGCTCATCCTCCCGGCGCGCGCCCGCGCGCTGCTCCTGCTGTCCGTCGCCGTCCTCGCCGCGTGCGCGGACTCCCCACCCGCCTCCAACGCCGGCGGCCAGCCGGCCCCGGACACCACTGGGCCCGACCCGACCGAAGCCGTCACGTCACCGACGTTCGCCGCCACCCCCACGGGGGCCGCGGCTCCGACCGCCAACCTCGCCGACGGCTGCGTCGAGTCCTTCGACCCGGCGGCCGACTACTTCCCCGAGCAGCTGACCTTCGAGCACGCCGTCGGGGTGTCCGTCACCTACGAGTCCAACTACAAGGTCGTCGAGGTCGTCCCACCGGCCGCACCCGACACCGAGCCGCTGCGCTACGTGCTCGTGCAGTGCGGCACGCCGGCGCCGGAGGCGTCCGGTGAGCTCGCCGCCGCGCAGGTGATCGAGGTGCCGGTCGCCGACGTCGCGACGCTCACGACCACGAACCTGCCGCACTTCGACGTCATCGACCGGGTCGACGCGCTCGCGGCCGTGGCGAACCCCGAGTTCGTCAGCACGCCGTCGGTCCGGGAGGGGCTGGGCAGCGGCACGATCGAGTCGGCGGGCTCGGGGCCCGAGCCGGACCTTGAGCTGCTCATCGCTCTGGCCCCGGACCTGCTGCTGCTCGACGCGTTCGGCGACGCCGTGCTCGACGACGTCGGCCGCTTCGTCGAGGGCGGCGTCCCCACCGCCGTCAACGCCGACTTCAACGAGACGACCCTGCTGGGGCGGGCGGAATGGCTGAAGTACACCGCGCTGTTCCTCAACGCCGAGGCGGCCGCCACGGCCGCCTTCGACGAGATCGCGGGCGACTACACCGCGGTCGCGGAGCAGGCCGCGGGGGCGGAGGAACGGCCCACCGTGCTCGTGAACACGCCCTTCGAGGGCACCTGGTACGTCCCCGGCGGCGGCAGCTACCTCGCGACGGCGATCGCCGAGGCCGGCGGGGAGTACGTGTTCGGCGACGACGACTCCACCGGGGCGCTGGAGCTGGACATCGAAACCGTCCTCGACCGGGCGGCGGGCGCCGACTCCTGGCTCCAGGCGGGGTCGGTGCACGGCTCCCTGTCCGACCTGCTCGCCCAGGACCCGCGCTTCGCGGAGTTCGAGGCCTTCGCCGACGGGCAGGTGTGGGCCTACGACAAGTCCACGACCCCCGAGGGCGGCAACGCGGTCTTCGAGCTCGCCTACACCCGCGCCGACCTCTACCTGTCCGACCTCGTGAAGATCCTCCACCCCGACCTGCTCGGTGACCACGAGCTGGTCTTTTTCGGCCGGGTCCCGCCGGCGCCGAACGCCACACCGACGACGCCCGCGCCCACGGCCACGGCCTCCGGGTGAGCCTGGCGCGCTTACCCGAGGCGGCCGGGGGC
>JACCXR010000150.1 GCA_013696915.1 Euzebyaceae bacterium | reverse complement strand
CGCCCGCCCCGGCCGAGGGCGCCCTGCCGCCCGCCGGGCCGGCGAGGCGGCGCCAGGTGCCGGAGATCGCGGCGCTGCTGTTCGTGCTGGCGGCGTTGTTCGCCTTCTTCTCCGTCCAGTCCGAGTTCTTCCTGCAGTACGCGAACTTCGTGAACATCCTGCAGAACGTCGCCGTGATCGGGATCATCGCGGCGCCCGCGACACTGCTGCTCGTGAGCGGCCAGTTCGACCTGTCGGTGGGCTCGGCCGCGGGCTTCGTCGGCATGGTGATGGCCGTCGCCGCCTCGCCGGCCGACTCGGGGCTGCAGTTCGCCATGGGCCTGTCGATCCCCCTCGCCCTGCTCGTCGCCGTGGCGGCCGCGCTGCTCGTCGGCGTGATGAACGGCGTCGCGGTGACGGTCATCGGGATCAACCCGCTGATCACGACGCTGGGCACGCTCGCGATCTTCCGCGGCCTCACCAAGGTGCTCGGCGACGGCCAGACCATCCGCGTCAACGGCTTCGGCAGCCTCGGCGTCAGCCGACCCCTGTTCGAGATCCCCCTTCCGGTCTACATCCTCCTGGCGGTGCTGCTGATCTTCGCGTTCGTGCTGCGCTACACCGTCTACGGGCGGTCGATGTACGCGATCGGGGCAAGCCCGGCTGCGGCGCGCCTGGCGGGCATCAGGGTGAACCGGTCGATCTTCGCCGGGTTCCTGCTCTCCTCCGTCTGCGTCGCCCTGGCCGGCCTCATCCGCCTGTCGCAGGTCGGCGGGGCCTCGGTGAACGCCGGGCTGGGACTGGAGCTGTCGGTGATCACCGCGGTGGTCCTCGGCGGCGCGAGCCTGGCCGGCGGGCGTGGGACCATCCTCGGCACCGCCGTCGCCGTCTTCATCGTCGGCGTGCTGAACAACGGCCTCATCCAGCTGAACGTCCCGTCCTTCTGGGTCGAGGTCGCCGGCGGCGTGCTGCTGCTCGGCGCGGTGACCTTCGACCAGCTGCGCATCCGCCTGACCGGCGGCGCATCCTGACACCCTCACCACCGAGGAGGAGCCCATGGCCGCACCGCTCGACTTCGTCGACACCCACCACCACCTGTGGGACCTCGGCAGGTTCCACTACGACTGGCTCTCCGGCGAGGGGTGGCCCGGCCACACCGCCCTGCTCGGCGACTACTCCTCCATCCGGCGCGACTACCTCGTCGAGGAGCTGCTGGCCGAGTTCGCCACGGCGAACGTCGTCAAGTCGGTCCACGTCGAGGCCGCCTACGCCGGCCCGGACCCGGTCGAGGAGACCGAGTGGCTGCAGCAGGTCGCCGAGGAGCACGGCTTCCCGCACGCCCTGGTCGTCTTCTGCGACATCGAGGCCGAGGACGCCGACGCCCAGCTCGACCGGCACTGCGCGTGCGACAACGTGCGCGGCGTCCGCATCCGCGCGCACCCGGACGACGTGACCGACCCCGCCTTCCGCACCGCGTTCGCCGCGCTCGGCCGGCGCAACCTCTCCTACGAGCAGAACGCCTCGCCGGGCAACCTCGTCTCCGGCAGGGACCTCGCGCGCGACTTCCCCAACACCCAGATCATCCTCGGGCACACCGGGTTCCCCCTCGAGCGGACCGACGAGTACTTCCAGCGGTGGCGGACCGAGATGGCCGAGCTTGCCGAGGCCCCGAACGTCGCGGTGAAGATTTCCGGCCTCGGGATGGTGGACAACGCCTGGACGGTCGACAGCATCCGACCCTGGGTGCTCTCCACGGTCGAGATCTTCGGCGTCGACCGCTGCATGTTCGGCACGAACTGGCCGGTCGACAAGCTCTTCAGCACCTACGCCGACCTCGTCGCCGCGTACGCCGAGATCATCGCGGACTTCTCCCGCGACGAGCAGGAGCAGCTGTTCTCGCGCAACGCCGAGCGGTACTACCGGATCTGACCGGTCGCCGCCCGAAGCCGTGAACACGCACACGATCGCGCTGATCCCCGGGGACGGGATCGGGCCGGAGGTCCTGCACCAGGGGCTCCGGGTGCTGCGGCGCGCGGCCGAGGTGACCGGCGGATTCCGTCTCGACGTCCGCGAGCACCCCTGGTCGTGCGCGTGGCGCCTCGAGCACGGGCGGATGATGCCGGCCGACGGCATCGCGCGGCTGGCGGACAACGACGCGGTGTACCTCGGGGCGATCGGCTTCCCCGGGGTCCCCGACCACGTCTCGCTCGGAGAACTGCTCCTGCCCATCAGGCGCCAGTTCGACCAGTACGTGAACCTCCGCCCGATCCAGGCGCTCCCCGGCGTGGCCGGTCCCCTCCGCGACCGCGGACCGGAGGACCTCGACATCCTGTGCGTGCGGGAGAACACCGAGGGCGAGTACGCCGGCATGGGCGGCCGGCTGCGGGAGGGCACCCCCGACGAGATGGCGGTGCAGACGGCGGTGTTCACCCGTCGCGGCATCGAGCGGGTCGCCCGCTTCGCCTTCGCCAGGGCCCGCGAGCGGCGGGGGGCGGTCGCGTCGGCCACGAAGTCGAACGCTTTGCAGTACAGCGCGGTGCTCTGGGACGAGGTCGTGGCCGCGGTCGCCGCGGAGCATCCGGACGTCGCGCTGACCGCCTACCACGTCGACGCGCTCGCGGCCCGGTTCGTGACGGCCCCCGACACCCTCGACGTCGTCGTGGCGAGCAACCTCTTCGGCGACATCCTCACCGACCTCGGCGGCGCGCTGCAGGGTTCCCTGGGGCTGCCCGCGTCGGGGAACATCAACCCCGAGCGCCGGTACCCGAGCATGTTCGAGCCGGTGCACGGCTCCGCACCCGACATCGCCGGGGCCGGGATCGCCAACCCCATGGCGGCCGTGTGGGCCGGCGCGATGATGCTGGGCCACCTCGGCGAGGGCGAGGCGGCCGCGCTGGTGATGGCCGCCCTCCGCCACGTCGCGGCGCACGGTCCGCTCACGGCCGACCTCGGGGGCGACGCGTCCACGGGCGAGGTCGGGGACGCCGTCGTCGCGGCCGTCGGACGCGTCGAGCCGTGAGCACCGACGCAGACGGCGTGCGCGAGCTCTTCGGCCTCGCCGGGAGGGCCGCGCTGGTGACGGGCGGAGCGCGGGGGCTCGGCGAGGCGATCGCCCGTGGGCTCGCGGCAGCCGGCGCCGCGGTTGCGGTCGTCGACCTCGACGCCCGCGGTGCCGAGACGGTGGCCGCCGCCCTGCGGGCCGAAGGGGCCGACGCCCTGGGGCTCGGCTGCGACGTCGGGGAGGAAGCGCAGGCCGGGGCCGCGGTCGCGCGGGCGGTCGAGGCGTTCGGCGCGCTCGACGTGCTCGTGGCCAACGCCGGCATCGGCGATCGCAGCCCGGCCGAGGACATGACCGTCGAGCAGTGGGACCGGGTGCTGCGCGTCAACCTCCGCGGCATGTGGCTGTTCGACCAGCTCGCCGGTCGCCACATGATCCAGCGGGGCGCCGGCGGGAGCATCATCAACATGGCGTCCGTGGCCGGACAGGTCGGCGTCACGACCGGCAACGCCAACTACGCCGCAAGCAAGGGCGGGGCCATCGCGCTGACCCGGTGCCTCGCCATCGAGTGGGCGCCGCACGGCATCCGCGTGAACGCGATCGCGCCCACCCACTTCCGGACCCCGCTCGTCGACGACGCCCTGGGGCAGCGACCAGAACTCGAGGCGTACTTCCTCGGCAACATCCCGCTGGGCCGGCTCGGGGAGCCCGGCGACATCGTCGGTCCGGCGGTGTTCCTCGCCTCCCCCGCGTCGGCCATGGTCACCGGCCACGTGCTGAACGTGGACGGTGGCCACACCGCCGTGTGACGGCAGGAAGAAGGCGAGCATGACCGCGACGCCCCTGGAATGGTCGGACGAGCTCGGCCGGCGGATCCGCAGCGGCGCCTGGCCGGATCAGGCCGTCTCGACCGTGACGAAGATCGTCGAGGCGCTGCGAGCGGGCGCGGCCGCCCAGGCCGCCGACCTCCTGGACTACTTCGTGGACGAGGCCAGGGTCGTCCAGGGGATCTACACGGTGTGGTTCCCCCGGTTCCGCGAGTGGCTGCTCGCCGAGGGGGTCGAGGCGGCTGAGGTCGGCGCCGAGCTCGAGCGCCTCGCCGCGCTGCTCGCGCTGCCCGACGGCCGGCGGTTCGACCCCGACGCCGGGTGGGAGGACTTCGAGGCGCGGGCCGGACGGCTCGCCGGTGCCATCCGGTCCGGCGGGGCGGCGGAGACCGCCGCGTTCGCCGAGCTCGACGCGGTGCGCGAGGACTGGCGCCGGCTGCACGACCGCTGGGCCGACCTGATGTCGGGCGTCCTGACGTTCGTGGCCCGCCGGTTCGGCGAACCTGCGCTGGAAGCCTGCTACCGCTTCGTGCTCGAGCCCTACATCGACGACCGGTACATGGTCTACGACCTGCGGAAGCGCGACTACGCCGAGACCGTCTTCCGCAACCTCTACACCACCGCCGAGGCGATGCGGGCCCACCTCTGCGGACCCGACCGCCTGGGGGACGTCGAGCTGGAGGAGTTCCCCGATCGCTGGGAGTTCCGCTTCGATCCGTGCGGGTCCGGGGGCCGCGTGCTGCGCGGCGATCCGGTCGAGGGGACCGGACCCCGGACCGATCCGCCGTACGAGTTCGGCGTCACCGGCGAGCGGTACGACTGGGCCTGGAACGAGCAGGGAGTCTGCTACTACTGCGCGCACTGCTGCTTCGCGCTGGAGCGTCTGCCCGCCGAACGCTGGGGCCACCCCGTGCGGGTCGTCGACCCGCCGCTGTACCAGGGGCCGGGGGCGGCGCCGGAGCCGCGTCGTTGCCAGTGGACCGTCTACCGGACGGTCGACGCGATCCCGGCCAGCGCCTACGAGCGCATCGGCCTGACCAAGCCCGACGCCCCTCCGGCGCCCCCGCCCGCATGATCGCCAGCGCCCGGAACGCTCGCCGGGGTGGAAAGGTTACTGGTAGCGTTG
Source organism: Euzebyaceae bacterium (assembly GCA_013696915.1). Classification (GTDB taxonomy): domain Bacteria; phylum Actinomycetota; class Nitriliruptoria; order Euzebyales; family Egibacteraceae; genus JACCXR01. The sequence goes on along the minus strand of JACCXR010000150.1, from coordinate 5,262 downwards.
ACAACCAGGGCCGGCGGCTGCCACACTTCTCGGTGGAGCCGACTGGGCGGCGCCCTGGAGGAGGCTGTCGATGAGCACACGGGTGTGGCGGATGATGGCGGCGCTGTCGGTGGCTGCGCTCGTGGCGGCCGGGTGCGGCGGCACGGAGACCGGCGGGACGGCGGATGAGGGGCCGACCGCCCCCGCGGCGACGACCGAGGGTGACGGCGCGACCGCGACGCCCACGCCTGCGGAGACGACGGGGACCCCGACCGACGCGGGCCCGGAGAGCCCCGCGCCCGAGACTCCGGGGACGGCCGCGGGCGCGGCCGACGTCGAGCCGCAGGCGGCCGCGCTGGAGGAAGCGCGCCTCGCGCAGATCGCTGACTCGCTGCGGCAGGCGGAGCCGGCCGACGACCTGCCGTTCTCCGCGACGCTGGCGGACGGCAGCACCTTCGAGCTCGACGAGCGCGTCGCGGAGAAGGTCCGCAACGGCGAGCCGGTCAACTACGTCTTCTCCTACCAGTCGTCGGGGATCCCGCTGTTCTCCGACCAGTACCGGATCGGGTACGAGGCCACGCTGCCGATCGCGTCCGAGCTCTATCCCCTGGACGGCACCGCCGTCGCGCCCGCCGGCGACATTGACATCCCGCAGCAGATCTCGCAGATCGAGGCGTTGCTCAACACCGACCAGATCGACTGCCTGTCGATCGAGCCGCCCGACTCCGACGCGTTCACCGCGATCTCGAACCAGGCGATGGCGGCGGGCATCCCGGTGTTCACGGTCGGGGTGACCTCGAACGGCAACGAGTTCACGAACTTCACGCAGATCCCCCTTGAGGAGGGCCGGACCGCCGCTGAGGTCGTCGTCGACCAGCTCGGGGACACGACCCTGGAGACCGTCACCGTGTCCGGCGGAGATCCGACCGCGTTCTGGGCGCAGGGCCGGATGACGGGGTTCGAGGAGGGGATCAAGGCGGCGTTCCCGGACGCGACCTTCATCAACACCGCGTCCAACCCGCTTTCGGTCACCTACGACCCGGCCCAGACCTACGACGCGTACACGGCGCTGCTCACCGGCCAACCGGACCTCGACTTCATCCTCAACGTCGACATCGGCGCCGAGCACGCCGCCCGGGCCATCCGCGACGCCGGCAGGCAGGGCGAGACCTTCACCGCGGGCTGGAACGTCAGCCTCGCGCAGCTCGACGCCATCGAGGAGGGGGTCCAGCTGGCCGCCTTCGACCAGCGGTGGTCGGAGCAGGCCGGGTTCGGCGCCGTCGCATGCGCGGCGCTGTTCGCCACCGGCGGCGTCATGCCGAACACCCAGCAGCTCATCCCCGTCACGAAGGACAACGCCGAGGAAGCCCGCGCGGACCTGGAAGCGATCCTCGGGTAGCGGCGTTGAGCAGCCAGACGCAGACCGCGAGCACGCCCCCGGCGAGCCCGTCGATCGGGTGGGGCAACCGGGTGCGGGGCGCCGGCCGGGGCCTCGCCCGCGTCGGAGGGCTCCTGCTCGCGGTGCTCGCCATCATGGCGCTGTTCGCCGTGCTCTCCGACGGGCGGTTCCTGGTCGTCGGCAACCTGCTCGGCATGCTCCGCTACATGAGCACGGTCGCCATCCTCGGCTTCGGCCTGTGCATCGTGCTGGTGGTCGGCGAGATCGACCTGTCGTTCGCCAACCTGTACGGCCTGTCCGGGATCCTCGTCGCGGTCGCCTGGATCGTGTGGGGATGGCCGGTCTACCTCGCGATCCTGCTCGCCTTCGGCGTGGCCGTGCTCGTCGGCTGCTTCAACGCCTTCTTCACCGCCGTCGTGAAGATCCCCTCCTTCATCGCCACGCTGGGGTCGAGCACGCTGCTGTTCGGCTTCACCCTGCTCATCAGCCGCTCCCAGAGCTTCAACCCGACCTACCCGCCCCCCGGCACCGCCGTCGATCCCGGCCAGCTCGCGTTCTTCCAGGGACTGTCGAACCGGGCGCTGCCGTTCGGCCTGCCGATGCAGGTCCTGTGGATGGCCGCGGCCGCCCTGGTCTTCGGCTTCCTGCTCGCGCGGTCGCTGTTCGGGTTCCGGCTCAAGGCGATCGGCGGCAACCAGCGCGCCGCCGAGCTCGCCCGGCTGCCGGTCACCCGGTACAAGTTCCTGGCGTTCGTGCTCATGGCCCTGGCCGCCTGCCTCGCGGCCCTGCTCGACTTCGCGTTCATCGGGTCCATCCAGCCCACCGCCGGGCAGCAGCTGCTCTTCCCGAGCTTCGCGGCGGTCATCATCGGCGGCGCGAGCCTGGCGGGCGGCCGCGGGACGATCACCGGGACGCTCAGCGGGGCCCTCCTGCTGGCGGTGATCGCGAACGGGCTCGCACTGCTGGCCGCCGGCTCCTTCGTGCAGCAGATGTTCCTCGGCACGGTCACGATCGCCGCGGTCGTCCTCGACCAGGTGACCCAGAGGCTCAAGTGACCGCGGCCAGCGACCCGGCGACGTCGGCCGACCAGCCCGTCGGCCTCCTCCCCGCCGACCGCTGCGGGGTCGAGGTCCGGGACTTGAGCAAGCGCTACGGTGACACCGTCGCCCTCGACCGGCTGAGCGTGTCCGCCCGCCCCGGCGAGGTTCTCGGCGTCGCCGGCCCGAACGGCGCCGGCAAGACCACGATGATCAAGATCCTGGCCGACGAGGTCGCCGCCGACTCCGGGGAGGTCCTGATCGACGGCGAGCCGTGGACGCCGTCGATCCGCGCGCGCGGCATCGCCGTCGTCCACCAGGAGCCGCAGCTCTTCCCGAACCTGACCGTCGCGGAGAACCTGCTCGTCGGCCGCGAGCGGCGGCGGGTCCTGATCCACGGCCCGAACGGCGACGAACGCGCCCTGATGGAGGACCTGGGCATCGCCCGCTTCGCCGATCACCGGCTGGGATCGGTGCCGCTCGCGGTGCAGCAGCGCACGGAGATCGCCAGGGCGCTCGCGGACGAGCCGCGGATCCTGCTCTTCGACGAGCCGAACTCGGCCCTGACCGAGGAGGAGTCCGACGACCTCTTCCGGCGCATCCACCGGCTGGCCGAGAGCGGGCACGTCGTCATCCTCGTGTCCCACCGGCTGTCCGAGCTCGTCGCCCACACCGACCGCGTCGCGATCGTCGTCGACGGCCGCTGTACGACCGTGCTGGACGGCGCGCATCTGACCGAGGACCGCATCGCCCGGGAGCTGGTCGTGGGCGCGCGCGGCGAGGGCCGCTCCGGAGCCTCCCCGGCCGAGACGGACGGCGGGGTCCTGGTCGCCCTCGAGGGCTGGGCCCACGGCCGGGGGCGGTTCGGCGGCGTCGAGCTCGACGTGCGCGAGAGGGAGGTCGTCGCCGTCGTCGGGGTGGAGGGGTCCGGAGCGCGCGAGCTCGTGCGCTCCGTCGCGGGCTTCGAGGGGGCCACGGGCCGCCTCACCGTGGCGGGGGAGACCGGCCGCGCGGCCGCGCGCCGCACCGCGTACGTGTCCGCGGACCGCCAGATGAGCCTGTTCCCCAACCTCACGGTCGCGGAGAACATCGTCGCCCGGCTCGACCGGGAGATCGCGAGTCGTGCGGGCGTGTTGCGGCGCGGCCGTGCGGTGGCGCTCGGCCAGGACGCCCGCGACCGGTTCGGGATCAAGACCGGGACCGTCACCGCTCCGATCGGGTCGCTGAGCGGCGGGAACCAGCAGAAGGTCGCCATCGCGGCGGCGATCGTGCAACGCCCCGCGGCACTCGTCCTCGAGGAGCCCACGCGCGGCGTCGACGTCGGCAGCAAGGCCGAGATCTACGGGCTGCTGCGCCGCTACGCCGACGACGGGAACGCCGTGCTGATGTTCTGCACCGAGGACGCCGAGGTCTTCGAAGCCGCCGACCGCGTGCACGTCGTCTCGCGCGGGAGCGTGTCACCGGCCATCCGGGTCGGCGACCACGCCGACGTGGAGTCCCTCGCCGGCGAGCTCGCTCGCCTCGAGGAGCACGGGGCCCGGCGCCCGCAGCCACCGATCGACGGGAGTGCACCATGAAGATCGTCCGAGTCGAGGCCATCCCGGTCAGCTACCCGGAGCCGAACGACTTCAACGCCACGCGGCATCTGTGCCTCGCCAAGCTGACCGCCGACGACGGCCAGGTCGGGTGGGGCGAGTCGATCACGCAGTTCCCCGAGGCCAACTGGGCCACCAAGGCGATCATCGACGGCATGGCCGAGCTGGTCGTCGGCAGGGACCCGGTCGGCAACGACGCGATCTGGCGCTCGCTGAAGGACCGCGCCTGGTGGTATGGCTACGGGGGCGGCATCGCGTCGTACGCGATCGCGGCGATCGACATCGCCCTGTGGGACCTCAAGGGCAAGGCGCTCGGCACGAGCGTCGTCGAGCTGCTCGGCGGGCCGGTCCACGACCGGCTGCCGGCCATCGCCTCGTCGCACGCGCACTATGCCTCGATCCCCGAGATGGCCGACGAGGCGGTCGGGTGGCTCTCGACCGGCCTGCAGGGCATGAAGGTCGGCTTCGGCAAACGCGGGGACGCGCGGCTCGGCTACGACCACGACCGCGACGTCGAGTACGTGGCGACCATGCGCGAGGCCATCGGGCCCGGCAAGAGCCTGATGATCGACCTCGGCGTCGCCATCAGGTGGGACGTGGCCACCGCGGTTAAGCGGACGCAGGCGTTCGACGACTACGACATCGCCTGGATCGAGGAGCCGCTCGGCGCCTGGGACCCGGAGGGGTACGCGACGCTGCGCGCCAAGACCAGGACGTTGATCGCGTACGGCGAGCGCGAGTGGACGCTCGAGGGCTTCGAGCGCATCCTCGCGACCGGCACGGTCGACGTCGTCGGGGTGGACCCCGGCCGCGCCGAGGGCATCACCGGCTTCGCCAAGGTCGCCGACCGCGTGGAGTTTCACCGCCGCCAGGCCAACGCCCACGCCTGGTCGTCCGCCATCTGCTCCGCGGCGAGCCTGGCGATCAGCTTCTCGAGTCCCGCATGCAAGCTGTTCGAGTTCAAGCCGCTCCGCAACCCGATGCAGCACGAGCTGGTCACGACCCCGTTCGAGCACGTCGACGGCTGGGTGCACCCCCCCACGGGTCCGGGCCTCGGCATCGACGTCATCGACGAGGTCGTCGACCGCTACCGCAGCGAGCGGGTTTCCGGCGCCACGGCGGGAGGGCCGTCGGCGTGACCGGCGCCGCCGGGCCCGACGAGCGCCGCCACACCCTCCTGCACGGTCGTCCGACGCCGCCGGAGGGCGGCCGGACGCTGCGCGCCAAGACCAGGACGTTGATCGCGTACGGC
>JACCXR010000123.1 GCA_013696915.1 Euzebyaceae bacterium | reverse complement strand
CCGCGGCGTGCGGGGACGCCCGCCGTCGATAGCCTCGGTGGATGTCAGCGCCGCCCATCGAACTCGTGGTCACCGACCTCGACGGCACCCTGTGGGATGCCGGCGAGCGCATCCACGACCGCACGCTCGCCGCCCTGCGCGAACTCCAGGACCGCCGCGTGCCGCTGCTGGTGGCGACGGGCCGGCGCCCGCGGAGCGCCGCGACCGCCCTGGCGCGCAGCGGCCTGACGCCGCCCGCGGTGCTGCTCGACGGCGCGATCGGCCGCGACCTGCCGGACGGGCGGATCTTCCACCGGCGCTGCTTCGCCCCCGACGTCGCTGCCGCGGCTCTCCAGGCCTTCGCCGTGGAAGGGCTGTCCCCGTGCGTCTACGTCGAGCGGCCCGACGCGGACGTGGTCGTCGGGCCCGACCCCTCCACCCACCCGCGCCACGTCGAGATGATCGGGGAGTGGCTCGGTCACGACGACCTGGCGGGCGTGGTGACTCGCGACCCCGTGTACGCCTTCGGTGTCGTCGGTCGCGACCGCGACGTGCTCCAAGGCGTCGCCGAGCGGATCGCAGCATCCACGATCGCGCACGCCCTGGTCACCCGCGACGTCTTCTTCGGCGGGGCGACCCTCATGGTGCGGCCGCAGGGCATCAACAAGTGGGAGGGGGTGCTATCGTTCTGCGCCGACCGGGGCCTGGACAGCGCGCACGTCCTCGCGCTCGGCGACGGCGAGAACGACCTCGAGCTCCTGACCGGCGCCCGCGTCTCCTGCGTCGTCAGCGACGGCTGCGACGCCGCACTCGCGCTCGCCGACCACGTGATCGACCCGGCGCACGACGGCGGCTGGTGCCGGGTCCTGGAGCTGCTGTAGCGCGGGTCACTCCCGACGTCGCAGCGGGTGGTCGGCGGGGGTCTCGACGACGACCAGGCCGAGGCCGTCGGGGTCACGGAGCTCCATCTCGATCAGACCCCACGGCTTGCGCTCGGGCGGAGCGTCGATCTCGATGCCGCGCGCGACGAGATGCTCCTGGGCGGCGCGGGCGTCCGCGACCTGGAGCCACAGGCGCACCCCGTGCGGAGGGTCGTCGTGGCCGCCCTCGGACAGCTCGAGGTACCCGCCGCCGAGGAAGTAGACGATCCCGCGGTGCGGGCGCCGCCCGTACTCGCGGTACCGGACGAGCCCGAGCCCGTCCTCGTAGAACGCGACGCTGTGGTCCATGTCGGCCGGGCGCATCAGCACCCTCGCCGCGAGCACGTGCAGCGTCAGTGGAGGTCCTCCTTGAGCAGGTCCATGAGCAGGCAGTCGTGCCACTCGCCGGCGACGTTGCGTTCGTACCGCCGCATGACGCCGACGTCGCGGAAGCCCACCCGCCGGTAGGTGCGGATGGCGCGCTCGTTCTCGACGGCCGGGTCGATGGCCAGGCGGTGATGGCCCCGGTCGTGGACGAGGTGCCGCGCGAGTGTCCGCACCGCGTCGGTCCCCAGGCCCTTCCCGTGCCACGCCGGATGCACGAAGACGTCGATGCTCGCGTGGCGGTAGTCCGGCGACGGCTCCTCGACGTACTGGATGGAGCCGATCAACTCGCCGTCGGACTCGATCGCGAACACCACGGTGTCCGTCGCGTCGACGAACTCCGCGCGCACGCGCTCCTCGTCGTAGCGGGGCCACCAGCGCGCGACCTCCGGCTCGGCGAGGATCGCGGTCAGAGCCGGAACGTCTTCGCCGCGCACCCGTCGCAGGGTCGTCGCGGTCCCGTGCAGCGTCGGTGCCATCGGTTCCTCCTCTGGCCGCTCCATGGTGCCAGACCCGGCCGGCGGACCGGCAAACTGGCCGGATGCTGCGTGCGCTCTGCCTGGACCTGATGGGCACGGTCCTGTACGACCCCTACCTCGAGGCCATCGCCGCGGGGACCGGGAGACCCGCGACGCCCGGTGGCCTGGCCGACCCGTCATCGTGGCCCGACTTCGAGATGGCCCGGATCGACGAGGCGGAGTTCCTCCGCCGCTGCTGGCCGGACGCCGGCGGCCGGCCCTTCGACGCGGCCGCGTTCCACGCCGCGCGGCGCGACGGCTACCGGTTCCTCCCGGGGATGCGGGAGCTCCTGCACGCGGTCGGGGGCCGTCTCGACCGCTACATCGCGAGCAACTACCCGGTGTGGATCGAAGAGGTGTGTCTGGCCTTCGCGCTGGACGAGTGCTGCGAGGGTGTCTGGGCCAGCCACCACCTGGGGGTCCGCAAGCCCGACCCCGAGTTCTACCTCCGCCTCCTCGCGCGCATCGGCCACCGGGCCGAGTCCTGCCTGTTCGTCGACGACCGCGCCTCCAACTGCGCCGGCGCGGAGGCCGTCGGCATGCGGGCGCACCTGTTCGACGGCGCGGAAGGCCTCGCGCGACGCCTGCGCGTGGGGCCCTGATCTGCTGGTCGCCGCCGTCACAGACGTTCAGGGCAGCGATGGGGGAGCACCGCAATCCGCCCGCTCGTCCGCACTGATCTGCGTGGCTGTTCGCGGCTGTTCGTCCTGTGCGAGCTGCTCGAACGCGACCTCGCATGCCTTGTCACCGGCTTCGGCGACGACCCAGACGACGGCCGCGACGAGAGCACCAGCTTGTCCAGCAGCGGGCCGAGACCGAGAGGCGATTCCCTGGGCAGCACGATGGGCAGCGCCGCCGACTTCGCCGATCTGGTGGCCTCCCTGGGTGCCCACCCGACGTCACGCCGGTGGTGTGGGACGTGTGGCCACTGGCGAGGCGGCCGGGGCCCACCGCCGCCTGGCCGCCCACGACCACTTCGACAAGCTGGTGCTGGACACTCGCTGAGCAGAGGTGCATGTCTGCCCTGAGGACAACCGTGCGTCGTGGTCCAGTGCCTGTGTACGGTGCGGCTGTGCCCGATCCGATCCATGACTGCCCCCATCGGTCGTGCTGGACCGCAGGGAGTACGGCGGCCAGCACGAGGCGCTGGAGGTCGCGCTGGACATTCTCGATCAGCACCGGCAGGTCGACCCCGATGGAGCGGCACGCGGTGTGGTTGAGGCGGCCTTGTCTGTTCTGCTGCGCAAGATCTGGCCCTTTCTCGAAGATCTCGACGACGATCGATAGGCTTGGACCATGGCCATGGCCGACACTGGGACCCTGACGCTGGGCGAGGCGGCGAGGCGCCTGGGCACAACCGTCGGTGCGCTGCTCGAGCGCATCTACCGGGGAGAGGTGTCCGCGATACCCGACCGTGAGCACACACGGCTGTTGCTGGACGAGCGGGACGTCGACCGCATGGTGCAGTTGCAGGCCGACCACCAGACCGGATGAACGGACTCGACCTCGTCGGTGCTCAGCCCGGGTCGGTGGGCGGGAGCCCCAGCCCGGCGTGGGCGATGGTGCGAGCCGGTGGGTCATCAGGTCACGGGGCAGGCCGCTGTTCGTAGCCGCTGGCCGCGGTGATCGCGGCCACGACCAGGATGGCCGTGGTCATGCCGCAGGCGTCGGCGAGGAGGACGGCGCCGACGGCGAAGCCGATGTCGCGCCAGAAGCGGTAGACGCCGACGGCCAACGCCCCGGGGGCCAGTGACTTCGCTGTCATCGCCCGCCTCGACGACTGGCGGCGCTTCTCTGCCGCGCTCTCGGTCGTGGTCCCGGCATCGTGGGCCGGGCTGCGACTCGGACCTCGATCGCGCGATTGTGTCAAGGGGTCGGGGCGACGACCGTGACTCGCTACTACGCCGCGCTGATCAACGCCGTCGCCGATGCCGGATACGCGAGGAGGATGCTGTCGGCGCTACGGCTGCCACGGTGGCTATGATGGCGGGTCGAGTACGTAGTTTCCGTAGACGAGGGTCTGAGCATCGCCGCGACCGCGGGCGACCTCGACGAAGCGGCACATCGCCTCGGCCGAGCCCTCGAGCAGCACCAAGCAATGCAGGCAACCCCTCGCCGACCGGACCAGACGCGAACTCATGCATCTCCGACGTGGCACGCCATAACACTGCACCCGCTTCGCGCCCGGCGAGATCAAACCGGCTACACCACGATCTGCACCCGTCGGCTGTAGCCCGCCAATGCGAACGCCGCCAGTGCCATCTCCACCCCGCCCAGCGTGCGGACCCTGCCGCCCGGCACCAGCGAGGACGTCGCCCGGGTGGCCGGGCCGAACGAGCGCTACGCGCGCGAGTGGCTCGGCGACATGGTGACCGCCGGCATCGTCACCTACGACCCGCCGCCCACGGGACCTACCGGCTGCCGCCGGAGCACGCGGCGTCGCTGACGACCCCCTCAGGCAGGGACAACCTCGCGCTGTTCCTGCGCTACATCGGGCTGATGGGCCGCGTCGAGGACGGCGTCGTCGAGGCGTTCCGCTCCGGCGGCGGGTGGGATACAGCGGGTTCCCCGACCTCCAGCGGCTCCAGGCTGAGGAGAACGGGCCGTTCTACGACGCGTGCCTGCTCGAGCGGATCGTCCCGCTGGCCGCCGGGCTGGCAGAGCGGCTCGACGCCGGCATCGACGTGCTCGACATCAGCCGCGGGCAGGGCCACGCCGTCAACCTGCTCGCCGGCGCCTTCTGGGGCAGGGGCGAAGGGCCGACGACGTGGTCGTCCGCAACCCCTTTCTCGACGACTGAGCGGCGTCCGCTTTGCACCGGCAGACCAGCGCGGCGGTGCTCGCCGCACCATCTGGGCCGGCTGCTGGCCGCCGCCGACTAGGATCTCCCGGACCGGCGAGGCGGGAGAGGCGCGGATGACGGCGTACGACCTGGCGATCATCGCCGGCGACGGCGTGGGGCCGGAGGTGACCGCCCAGGCGCTCAAGGCGATCCGGGCCGCGGCCGACCGCTTCGGCTTCGCCGTCGCCACGACCGACTACGACCTCGGCGGGCGACGCTACCTCGCCACCGGCGAGGTGCTGCCCGACACGGTGCTCTCCGAGCTGCGCGGGCACGACGCGATCCTGCTCGGGGCGGTCGGCACCCCGGGCGTGCCCCCGGGCGTGCTCGAGCGCGGGCTGCTGCTGCGGATCCGCTTCGCGTTCGACCAGTACGTGAATCTGCGCCCGGTCAAGCTGCTGCCGGGGGTGCCGTCGGCGGTCGCCGGCCTGACCCCGGAGCGGTGCGACCTGGTCGTGGTGCGCGAGAACACCGAGGGGCTCTACTCCGGCGCCGGGGGCACGCTCTACCGGGGGACGCCCTCGGAGGTGGCCACGCAGGAGTCGCTGAACACGCGGCGGGGGGTCGAGCGCGTCGTGCGCGACGCGTTCGCACGCGCCGCCGCCCGGCGCGGCCGCCTGACGCTGTGCCACAAGACGAACGTGCTGCTCTTCGCGGGCGACCTGTGGCAGCGGACCGTCGACGAGGTCGCCTCCGAGTTCCCCGTCGTCACCGTCGACTACGCCCACGTGGACGCGCTGTGCCTGTACCTGGTGACCGCGCCGGAGCGGTTCGACGTCGTCGTCACCGACAACCTCTTCGGCGACATCGTCACCGACCTCGGTGCGGCGGTGCAGGGCGGGCTCGGCCTGGCTGCCAGCGGCAACATCGACCCGACCCGGGCGGCGCCGAGCATGTTCGAGCCCGTGCACGGCTCGGCGCCGGACATCGCCGGCAAGGGCTGGGCCAACCCGGTCGCGGCGGTCCTGTCCGCGGCCATGTGCCTGGCGCACCTCGGCGAGCAGGAGGCGGGGTCGGCCGTCGAGACGGCGGCGGCCGGCGTGCTGCCGACGATGCGGGCCATGGCCGGCGAGGCGATGGGCGCGTCGACCGACGAGCTCGGTGACCGCATCGCGGAGATGGTCACCGCCGGAGCCTGACCGCCCACGGCACCCACGGTCCGGCCGGGCATGGGATACTGCGGGCCCGCCCGCGGCGAATCCCCATCGGCCCGATGAAGGAGTCAGAGTCCCATGCCGATCCCCGAGATGGCCAAGATCTGGATGGACGGCGAGCTCGTCGACTGGCACGACGCGAAGATCCACATCCTGACCCCGACGCTGCACTACGGCTGGGGCGTCTTCGAGGGGATCCGCGCGTACGCGACCGACCGCGGGCCGGCGGTGTTCCAGCACCGGGCGCACATGGAGCGGCTCCACCGCTCCGCCCGGATCCTGCAGATGGAGGTGCCGTACTCGGTCGACGAGCTCATGGACGCGACCCGCGAGCTGATCCGCGTGAACGGGCCGGAGTCGTGCTACATCCGTCCGCTGGTGTACCTGGGATACGGCGAGATGGGTCTCAACCCCCTGCCGAGCCGGGTCAAGGTCAGCATCGCCGTGTGGCCGTGGGGGACCTATCTGGGTGAGGAAGGGCTGCTCAACGGGGTCAAGGCGAAGACCTCGTCATGGGTGCGGATCGGCGCGAACATGATCCCGACGGGGGCGAAGGCCTCCGGGGTCTACATCAACTCGTCGCTGGCCAAGGTGGAGGCGCTGAAGGCGGGTTACGACGAGGCGATCCTGCTGAACGAGCACGGGCACGTGGCGGAGGGCTCGGGGGAGAACGTGTTCATCGTCTCCGACGGGGTGCTCCTCACGCCGCCGCTGTCGGAGGGCGTCCTGCAGGGCATCACCCGCGACACCGTCATCGAGTTCGCCCGTGACCTCGACATCCCGTTCACCGAGTCCACGCTCCTGCGCCAGGACCTCTACCTGGCCGACGAGGCGTTCTACACCGGCACGGCGGCCGAGGTGGTGCCGATCCGCAGCTGCGACGACCGCGAGATCGGCGCTCCGGGTCCGGTCACGAAGCAGCTGCAGGACCTGTTCTTCAGCGTGGTCAAGGGCAAGGAGCCGAAGTACGACCACATGCTCGACTACGTCGGGGGCTGACCGCTTCTGCCGGAGGCAGCGGTGGGGGCGAACCGCCCGAGGGTCGTGATCGTCGGCGCCGGCTTCGGCGGCCTGACGGCCGCCCTGGCGCTCCGGGCAGCCCCGGTGGAGGTCGTGCTCGTCGACCGGACCAACCACCATCTGTTCCAGCCCCTGCTCTACCAGGTCGCAACGGCGAGCCTGGAGCCCGCCGACATCGCCTCGGCCGTGCGCGGGATCATCCGCCGGTCGCCGAACACCAGCTTCCGATCCGAGGAGGTGACCGGGGTCGACTGGGCGTCACGTCGTCTCCACACCGCCGACGGCGCCGACATCCCCTACGACCAGCTCGTGATTGCCGGCGGCGCGGACACCGCGACCTACGGCATCCCCGGTGTTGCCGAGCACGCCTTCGGCCTGAAGACGCTCGAGGACGCGGTGCACCTGCGGACGCATCTGCTGCGCCAGTTCGAGGCGGCGGACCGCCGTCCCGACCTGCTCGAGGTCGGCGCGGCCAGCGTCGTCGTCGTCGGTGGAGGCGCGACCGGCGTCGAGATGGCCGGCGCTCTGGTCGAGTTGTTCCACGGGGTGCTCGCCAAGGACTTTCCGGCCCTGGAGGTCGCGCGCGCCCGAGTGGTCCTCGTCGAGGCCGGCGAGGCGCTGCTTCCGCCCTTCCACCGCGAGCTCGGCGACCACGCGCGCCGCTTGCTGGCCGACCGTGGCGTCGAGGTGCTGCTCGGCAGGGCGGTGGCGGAGGTCACCGCGGAGCGCGTCCAACTCGACGACGGCCGCACGATCCCCACCCGCACGGTCCTGTGGGCCGCGGGGGTGCGGGCCGCGGGTCTCGCCGACGTGCTGGGGCTGGAGCAGGCGGGCGGCGGTCGTCTCGTGGTCCGCGACGACCTCACGGTCCCCGGGCGTCCGGACGTCTGGGCGATCGGGGACATCGCAGCCGCGACGGACGCGCAGGGCCGGCCCTATCCCCAGGTCGCGCCGGTGGCCATGCAGGCCGCCCGGCACCTCGCCGAGCAGATCCAGCGGCGGCTGGGCGGCGAGACGACCGCGCCGTTCCGCTACCTCGACAAGGGCATGATGGCGACCATCGGTCGCCGTGCTGCGGTGACCCAGCTGCCCTTCCCGTTCCCCACCCGCGCTCCGCGTCCGGGAAGGCGGACGCTGCGGTTCCGCGGCACCCTCGCGTGGATCATGTGGCTCTTCCTCCATCTCGTCACGCTGATCGGCTTCCGCAACCGCCTGTCGGTGCTGCTGAACTGGGCGTGGAACTACGTGACGTCGGACCGGGCGGCACGCCTGATCCTTTCGACTCCCACGGCCGTCGCCGCGCGGCCGCCGCCGAGGTCGTGAGCATCACGTCCGCAGCCTTGGAGGGGATGGCACGACCCAGCACCCTGTCGAACGCCCCGCGAATCATGGCCGGCGGGCGCTGATGATCCAGGTGGCGGAGGGATACACTTCGCCCTCGTCGGTGTCGTGGGCGACGATCGTCGCCCGCAGCGCGTCGAGGGCGCGGCCCCGGCCGTCGTCGTCGAGGCCCTCGAGCATCCAGCCGAGAAGCCCGAGCATGAACCGATAGGCGTCCTCGGCGTCGTGGCCGACCCACATCCCGGCGCTCGCACCGTCGATCTGGACATCGGCGAACCCGGCGGCGCCGAGGACGCTGCGGATCCGATCAGGGTCAGCGAGTGAGAACGGTCCCGGTGCTTCCGGAGGTGGCGTCGGGAGATCACGGCCAGCGGCGAAGCAGAGGAGAACGCGCGGATCCACTCGTTGTGCGAGGGGGGTTGCCAGGTGGGCGGCGTGAGTCGTCCTTCGGGGCGCAACGCCCGGCCGATGTTGGTGAACGCGGCGACCAGGTCGCCGAAGAACATCGCACCGGTGCGGCTGACGGCGACGTCGAACGCCCCTGGGTCGAAGCGGTGGATCTGCGCATCGGCTTGTTCGAAGCGGGCGTTCTCGACGCCCTCCCGCGCGGAACGCCGACGAGCGTGCTCGATCATCCGCGACGAGAGATCCACGCCAAATGCCGACCCGGAGATCGCGGCGCGCGCCGCGTCCCGGGTCGTCTGACCGGTGCCGCAACCGATGTCGAGAACGTGTTCGGTGGTCCGGATGCCGGCCGCCGCGAGGAACGAGTCGTGGTAGGCGGCCACGGCCCGGTCGAAGTGGTCGGCGTTGTCGGCCCAGTAGGCGCCTTCGTCGCCGTCCCAGGCGCGAACCTGCTCGGCGTTCGACGGGTCCACGGTCAATACGCTCCCAAAGGGAGAGTCATGTCAAGGGCCCCGTCCATGACCACCACGTCGTACGCCGTCCTCGGCTTGCTCGCCATCAGGTCGTGGACGACGCATGAGCTGGTCATGCAGGTCGAACGAAGCTTGCGACGGGTCTGGCCGCGTGCCCAGAGCAAGCTGTACGAGGAGCCAAAGAAGCTGGTCGACCTCGGCTTCGCTCGCGCCGCTGAAGAATGGGTCGGCAAGCGGCGTCGCACGCGGTACACGATCACTCCACGGGGGCGGCGCGCCCTGGCGAAGTGGCTGGAGGAACCGGGCGACGGACCGGTGCTCGAGTTCGAGCAGCTGCTCAAGATCCACTTCGCCGACAGCGGCACGAAGGACAATGTCCTGGCGACCCTGGCCGCCACCTTGGAGTGGGTGCAGGAGCAGAACGAGGAGAATGGCGACCGGGCGGGCCTACCTCGCCGGCGAGGGCGCCTTCCCGCAGCGGGCGGCGCTGAACCTGCTGGGCGGGCGCTTCCTCACCGACTACTACGCCATGGTTGCCCGCTGGGCCGAGTGGGCGGTCGATATCGTGGAGGACTGGCCCGACGATCCCCGCCAGGCGGAGCTCGACCGGGACGCACAGGAGGAGGCCGTCCGTCTCGCCAAAAGCATCGCAGCCATCGGTCGAACCTGAGCCGGCGACCGCCCGAGCGCGATACCGCTGGTCACACGGGTGGCGGAGAGGTCCTCGATGAGGACGTCGGTGACCGCGAAGCCGTGGTCCTCCAGCATCCCCGACAGCGCTTTGGCCGTGGGCTCGGCGTGGTAGGCGCCTGGGCGCGGGCGGGAGGTGCCCGCCTCCTGAATCGTCAGACCGCGATCAGCTCCACGTGCCTGCGCGCCTCATGGGCGAGGTTCCGGAGGTCTGTGGGGTCTGACGTGAAGATCTCGTCGCCGTCATCGGCAAGGAGAACGATTGCGGCGTCGATGACGTCGGCGATGTCGGCTCTGCCGAGCAGCA
>JACCXR010000114.1 GCA_013696915.1 Euzebyaceae bacterium | reverse complement strand
GGCGGGGCCGGGACTCGACGAGCGCGACGTCGGTGCCGTGGACGGTCACGACGACCGGCGCCCCGGGCCGGGCGAGGCGGGCGGCCACCGCCCCCGGCAGCCACCAGTGGACGTGCAGCACGTCGGGCCGGCCGCTGCGCAGCTGTCCCCGGACGGCCGCGGCGAGCGTCATGACCAGGCTGGCGACGAGCGGCGGTCCGACCGGCCGCACGGCGATCTGGTGCATCTCCCCGCGGTAGGCGAGCCGCTCGAGCCGCTCGAGCCGCCGCGGCGTGTAGCGCACGAAGCGCACCGGCACCCCGCCGACGTCGCGCCGGCCCGGCAGGCCGGCGTCGTGCGGCGCGACCACGCCGAGGTCCGCCCCGGCATCCCGCAGGGCCCGCGCCCAGGTGAGCAGGAACGGCGCCGACGGGTCGCCGTCGAACCGGGGGAAGACGTGGGTGAGCGCGAGCGCCCGCGGTCCGCTCACCGCCGCGGGGCCGGCGGGGGCGGCTCGTCGTCGGCGTCGAAGGTGTGGCGCACCCGGTAGGGCTGCCGATCCTTCGCCGCCGAGTGGCGCAGGACGTCGCCGATGAACCCCGTGGCGATGAGCTGCGCGCCGACGAGCAGCGCCAGGACGCCGAGCGACAGCAGCGGCCGCGACCCGATGCCCGCCCCCGTGAGCAGCTTCAGGGCCGACAGGTAGGCGAGGATCACGAATCCGGTGACCGACAGCACGGCCCCGACACCGCCGAACAGGTAGAGCGGCCGGTCCGCGAAGCGGGTGAGGAACAGGACCGTCAGCAGGTCCAGCAGCGTCTTCGGGAACCGGAACAGCGACAGGTACTTCGACCGGCCCGCCCGCCTGGGCCGGTGGGCCACCGCGACCTCTCCGACCTTGAACCCGAGGTCGTGCGCCAGGACGGGGACGAACCGGTGGAACTCGCCGTACAGCGGCAGTTCCTCGGCCACCTCGCGGCGGAGCAGCTTCAGACCGGTGTTGAAGTCGTGGAGGTCGAGCCCGGTGAGGGTTCTGGTCGCGGCGTTGTAGCAGCGCGAGGTCCAGCGCTTCACCGGGCGGTCGAGCCGCTCCCTGCGCCATCCGCCGACGAGGTCGTAGCCCTCGTCCTCGACCAGCGCCAGCAGCCTGCCGAGCTCTGCCGGCACGTCCTGGCCGTCCGCGTCGAGGGTGAGCAGCAGCTCGCCGCGCGCGGCGGCGAACCCGGCGGCGAGCGCGCCGGACTTGCCGAAGTTGCGCCGCAGCACGATCACGCGGACGACGTCAGGCCGGTCGACGTGGAGCTTGTGCAGCAGGTCGGAGGAGCCGTCGGTCGACCCGTCGTCGACGTAGATCAGCTCGAACTGCTTCCCGACCGCCTCCAGCGCCGCTACCAGCTCTGCGTGCAGGGCGGGGAGGCTGTCGACCTCGTCGAAAACGGGGACGACCGCGGAGAGGTAGGGGACGGGGAGGGGCGATGCCACCAGAGCAGGCTAACCCCAACCACTCGCGGGCCGCGGGAGCCCGGGCGCGGTCCGCGGTCCGGGGGGCGGTGCTGTGGCAGACTCCGGATCGTTCGCCCACCGTCAAGGAGCCCGCACCATGCCCGCGTCCCGGGTCCTCGGCCGCCGTCCCGGGCAGGGGCCGTCGCCGCCCGCGGGTGGCCCGCTCCGGCGGCTCGCCGGCCCGGCCGCCCGTTTCGTCCCCGCCCCGCTGCGGGACCCGCTGCAGCGGCGGCCGCTGCTCGGCTGGCTCGGCGTCGGGCTCGCGGTCCGGCTGCTGCTCATGCCCTTCGCCGTGAGCGCCGACCTGCTCGCGGTCTACTGGCGGGCGCACCTCATCGCCTACGACGGGCGGCTGTTCGGCGACTACCTCGTCAACATGGGGGCGCACTACGTCCACGCCGCCGCGCTGCGCCTGCTCGCCTGGCTGCTGCCCCCGCCGGACGCGGTGTGGACCGACCCGTGGTGGTGGGCCGACTCCTCGGCGCTGGCGCCGCAGATCCAGCGGCAGTTCAGCGGCGCCGACCACGCCTACCAGACGCTGTTCGCGCTGAAGCTGCCCTACCTGGCCGCCGACCTGGGTGCCGGCCTGGTGCTCCTCGCGCTCCTCGGGGCGGCGCGTCCGGCGGCGACCAGGCGCGCGTGGGCGTTCTGGATGCTGTCGCCGATCGGGCTGTACGCCTCGTACGCCTTCGGGCGCTACGAGGCCCTCGCCGTGGTCCTCGTCGTCGGCGCGCTGCTCGCGTGCGAGCGCGGGCGGCTCTGGAGCGGCGCGCTGCTGCTCGGACTGGCGGTGACGATGCGGACGTACCCCCTGCTGCTGGTCCCGATCTTCGCGCTCGTCGTCCAGCGACGCGCGCTGCGGCAGGTCGCCTGGGCCGGGGTCGCGCTGATGCCGTTCGCACTCACGCTCGTGGCGAACCGGCTGCTCGCCGGGTCGGTCGGCGAACTCGCCCGCCTGCGGGACTTCTCGACGGGCTCGACGTTCCTCGCCTACACCCTGCCGGTCGGCGGCGGCGGCGCGGTCTATGTCTTCGTGGTCTTCGCGCTCCTGGTGTACGGCGGCCTCCTGGGGCGGTCCCGGGGCTGGTGGGGCGACGCGCCGGTGGGCGTGGGGCAGCTGTGGGTGTGGCTGCTGGTCTTCCACGCCGGCATGTTCGCGTTCGCGACCTTCTCCGCGCACTACCTGATGTGGTTCACGCCCTTCGTCGCGCTGGCGATCGGGCGGCGCGAGCGCTGGGGCGGCGTCCTGCCGCTGCACCTGCTCCAGTGCGTCGCCGTGCTCGCGCTCGCCGACCTCATGGGGGGCCCCGGGACGCTGCTCGGGCTGTTCGAGCCGCTGGCGCCGGGCCTCGCGACGACGTGGCCGAACCTGCGGGAGGCGCTGCTCACCGCGCCGGGCATGGCCGCCCAGCTCGCAGGCATGCTACGGACCGGCTTCGTCGCGCTGATGGTGCTCCTCGCCGCGCCGGCCGTCGCGGAGCTGGTGCGCCGGCCGCGGCCCGCCGCGCCGTAGTCCGGTGACGGCGAGGGCGCACGCCCCCGCCAGGCCGAGCAGCCA
>JACCXR010000103.1 GCA_013696915.1 Euzebyaceae bacterium | reverse complement strand
TCCACGGCCGGCGGCAGCCCCAGCCAGACCGCGACGTCACGCCCGTCGACCGCCACGATCCGCTCGCCCGCCGCCTCCACCCGGTGCGCCATGCCGCCGGTGCCCGGTCGCGCGCCGCCGCGCGGCTCACTCGGCGGCGGTCAGCCCCACGGGACACGACACGCCGGTGCCCCCGAGCCCGCAGTACCCGGACGGGTTCTTCGACAGGTACTGCTGGTGGTAGTCCTCGGCGTAGTAGAAGGCCGGCGCGTCGACGATCTCGGTGGTGATGTCGTCGTGCCCGGCGGCCTTGAGGACCTCGGAGTACCGCTCGCTTGAGGCCTCCGCGGCCTGCCGCTGGGCGTCGTCGAAGACGTAGATGCCCGACCGGTACTGCGTGCCGACGTCGTTGCCCTGCCGCATCCCCTGCGTCGGGTTGTGGGCCTCCCAGAAGACGCGCAGCAGCTCGTCGTAGGGCACGACGTCGGGGTCGTAGACGACCAGGACGGCCTCGGTGTGCCCGGTCCTTCCGCTGCAGACCTCCTCGTACGTCGCGTTGGGGGTGCTGCCCGCGGTGTAGCCGACGGCGGTCGTCCAGACCCCCTCGGTCTGCCAGAAGACGCGCTCCGCGCCCCAGAAGCAGCCGAGCGCGAAGACCGCCTGCCGCAGCCCTTCCGGGAACGGCGGGGTCAGCGGGCGCCCGTTGACGTGATGGCGGTCCGGCACCGGCACGGCCTGCGCGCGGCCGGGCAGGGCCGCGTCGGGGCTCGGGATCGTGGTCTTGGTCTTGGTCCGCGAGAACAGCATGTTCGCTCCGAGGTCGACGGGTCTTGGTCCGGGCACAACGCTACCGGGGGGGCGGGCCTTCCCGCGGGTGCAGAAAGTTCACGGGAGCGCAAGGAACGGATCGCCTTTCTTCACGTGCCGCGCTGCCGGGACGAGGCACCCCCGCTCGCCGGTCGCGCATGAACGGGAACCGCTCGCGGGTGGCGGCGACCTCGGCCGGGTCGACGTCGGCGAGCAGCATCGTCTCGCCGCCCGCGCCGGCGGCGAGCTCCTCGCCCATCGGGTCGATGATCCGGCTGTCGCCGGTGTAGGCCAGCCTGCCGCCGGCGCCGACCCGGTTGCAGCCGACGACGTAGGCCTGGTTCTCGATCGCGCGGGCGCGCAGCAGGGTCGTCCAGTGGAGCCGGCGGGTGTCCGGCCAGTTCGCCGGAACGACGTAGAGGTCGGTCGCCGGCGCCGTGGCCCAGAACTCGTCGGCGAAGCGGAGGTCGTAGCACACGAACAGGGTCGTGCGGACGCCCTCGACGTCCACGGTGACGAAGTCGGCGCCGGCCTCGAAGTGGTCGTGCTCCCCCGAGTAGGTGAACGGGTGGAGCTTGCGGTAGCGGTGCAGCTGGCCGTCCGGGCCGGCGAGGACCAGCGCGTTTGCGGGGCGGTCGGCGCCGTCGGCGCGCTCGGGCAGCGACCCGCACACCCACAGCCCGTGGCGCTTCGCCTCGTCGGCGAGGAACGCGGTGCTCGGGCCGCCGGCGGGCTCGGCGGTCCGCTCGGTGCGCATCGAGAACCCGGTCGAGTACATCTCGGTGAGCACGACCAGGCGCGCGCCCGCCGCCGCCGCCGCCGCGACCCACGGCGCGAGCCGTTCGAAGTTCGCGTCCGGGTTCTCCCAGACGATGTCGTGCTGGACGGCCGCGACCCTCACGCCGACAGCCCGCCCAGCCGGCGGATGCCCTCGTCGAGGACGGCGTCGGTCTTGCAGAACGCGAAGCGCACGACCGACCGCCCACGGCGCGGGTCGACGTGGAACACCGAGGTCGGCACGGCCGCCACACCGACGTCCTTCGGCAGCGCGCGGCAGAACTCCACGCCGTCGCCGAAGCCCAGCGGACGCACGTCGGCGCACACGAAGTACGACCCGCCGGCCGGGAAGACCTCGAAGCCGACCGCGCGCAGGCCGGCGGTCAGCCGGTCGCGCCGGCGGGCGTAGTCGGCGGCGAGGCCGCTGAAGTAGCCGTCGTCGGAGCGCAGCGCCACCGCGACCGCGTGCTGGAACGGCGTGCCGTTCGTGAACGTCATGAACTGCTTCGCCGTCCGGACCGCCGCCGTGAGCGCGGGCGCGGCGCAGACCCAGCCGACCTTCCACCCGGTGACCGAGAACGTCTTGCCGGCGGAGGAGATCGTGACCGTGCGCTCGCGCATCCCCGGCAGCGAGGCCAGCGGCACGTGGGCGCCGTCGTAAACCAGGTGCTCGTAGACCTCGTCGGTGACGGCGAGGACGTCGTGCGCGACGCAGAGTCCCGCGATGTGCTCGAGCTCGGCGCGCGAGAACACCTTGCCCGTCGGGTTGTGCGGGCTGTTGAGCACGACCGCCCGGGTCTTCGGCGTGATCGCCGCCTCGAGGTCCGCGGGGTCGTAGGCGAAATCCGGCGGGCGCAGCGTGACGACGCGCTCCACCGCGCCGGCCATGGCGACGCTCGCACGGTAGGAGTCGTAGTACGGCTCGAAGAGGACGACCTCGTCCCCGACCTCGCACAGCGCCTGCAGCGTCGCGCAGATCGCCTCGGTGGCGCCGGCCGTGACCGTCACCTCGGCGTCGGGGTCGAAGTCGAGGTCCCAGAAGCGCCGCTGGTGCTCGGCGACCGCCTCGCGGAGGGCGGGCACGCCGCTGCCCGGCGCGTACTGGTTGTGCCCGTCGCGGATCGCGCGGATCGCCGCCTCGCGGACGGCGTCGGGCGGGTCGAAGTCGGGGAACCCCTGTCCGAGGTTCACGGCGTCGTGGCGGACCGCGAGGGCGGTCATCTCGGCGAAGATGGTCGTGCCGAAGCCCTGCAGCCGGGACGTCAGGTGCGGCAGCCGCCCGGTCGGCGTCGGCGTGGAGGTCGGAGACATTGCAGCAGCATAGGCGCGCCCGCCCGGAGGGGCGGGGGACGGCGGCGCTCCGGCGCCGGACCCGAGAGGCACAGTGGGTGCCATGAGACGCCTGCTCGCGCTGCTGTCGGTGGCCCTCCTGCTGGCCGCGTGCTCCGACGGGGCCGGGGGGCCGTCGGGCGCGACCACGCCGGAGCTCGGCGGGGCCGCGACCCCGGGGCCGACGGCGGCTCCGGCGCCGACGCCCACCGGGACGGCAGCCCCCGAGGACTCGGCCTTACCGGGCTCCCCGGAGCCTCCCGAGTCACCGGAGCCTCCGGAGTCGCCGGCGGCTCCGGCGGACGGGACCCAGAGCGCCACCACACCGGCGACCCCGGCGCCGGCCGCCCCGGGGCCCGTCGAGATCGTCGCCACCGACATCGCCACCGGCCTCGAGGCGCCGTGGGACGTCGCGTTCACCCCCGACGACCGCGTGTTCGTCACCGAGCGCGACAGCGGGCGGCTGCTCGAGCTCGGCCCGGACGGCGCGGTGACCGAGGTGCAGCGGCTCGACGTCGAGCCCGCCGGCGAGGGCGGCCTGCTCGGGCTCGCCGTCTCCCCCGACTACGCCGACGACGGGCTGCTCTACGCCTACCTGACGGGACAGGAAGACAACCGCATCGTCCGGTTCCGCCCCGGCGAGGACCCGGAGGCGATCCTGACGGGCATCCCCAGGTCGGCGATCCACAACGGCGGCCGCATCGCCTTCGGCCCCGACGGCCTGCTCTACGCCGGCACCGGCGACGCCGGGCAGGAGTCCAACGCGCAGGATCCCGGGTCGCTCGCCGGCAAGATCCTCCGCGTCTCACCGGACGGCGGCGTGCCCGGCGACAACCCCCTCCCCGGATCGCCGGTGTACTCCCTCGGCCACCGCAACGTCCAG
Organism: Euzebyaceae bacterium; assembly: GCA_013696915.1. Lineage (GTDB taxonomy): Bacteria > Actinomycetota > Nitriliruptoria > Euzebyales > Egibacteraceae > JACCXR01. The sequence goes on along the minus strand of JACCXR010000103.1, from coordinate 4,616 downwards.
GGGCTGGCGTGGGACGCCGAGGGCCGGCTCTACGCGACGGAGTTCGGCCCCGACCGCGACGACGAGATCAACCGCATCGAGCCTGGGTCGAACTACGGCTGGCCGGAGGTGACCGGCGCCGCCGGGCGGGCGGGGTTCGTCGACCCGATCCTGGTGCGGCAGCCGCCGGAGGCCGCCTGGAGCGGCGCGACCGTCCCGCTCGACTCGGCCATCCCCCAGTGGGACGGCGGCCTCGTGGTCGCATCGCTGCGGGGGGCGCGGCTGTGGCAGGTGCCGCTGACGCCCGACGGCGCCGCCGGCGAGCCGGACGACGTCCTCGTCGACGCCTACGGGCGCCTGCGCGCGGCGGTCAGCGCCCCGGACGGCTCGGTCTGGGTGCTCACGAACAACCGCGACGGCCGCGGCCAGCCCGCCGAGGGCGACGACCGCATCATCCGGCTGGGACCGCCGGCGTAGCGCCCGATCCCGGCGGCGCTCAGTTCAGCGACGGGTCCTCGGGGATGGTCCGGAGCAGCCCGCCCTGACGGGTGAGCACGGCCCGCCACAGCCGGTCGGGCTGCGAGGTGAACACGTCGTCCGGGGCGCCGTCGACGATGAACCAGCCGCCGACCTCGACCTCCTGTTCCAGCTGGCCGGGACCCCAGCCCGCGTAGCCCGCGAACACGCGGACGGCGCGCAGGGCCGCCGCGCGCTCCGACGGGTCGGTGCTGAGGTCGAGCACGCCGACGCCGTCGGCGATGTGCTGCACGTCGGGCGACCCGGCGTCCGCGCTGACGAGCCCGATCACGGCCGATGGCTGCACGGGACCGCCGACGAAGACCACCGGCGGCGCGGCGGCCAGTTCGTCCCACTCGGGCAGGGCGGACGCGATCGTGGCGGTCGACGGCCGGTTCAGGACGACGCCGAGCGCGCCCTCACCGCCGTGCTCGATGACGAACACGACCGCGTGCGAGAAGTTCGGGTCCGCGAGCGCCGGCGTCGCCACCACGAGGCGCCCACGCAGGGTGTCCCGCGTCATCCCTCGTGCCTCCGGCCGACCCTCATGACGCCATCCTGCCCCGCCTGCGCCGGCGGCGACGCCTCCTGCGGGCGGGTGACCTCTGCCAGCCGGCGGTGCAGGAACGCCCGCTCGGCGCCGTTGGGTCCCGCGGCGAGCGCCCGCCGGTACGCGCCGGCGGCCTCTTCAAGACGACCGGCGCGCCGCAGCAGGTCCGCGCGGGCGGCATGGTACGGGTGGTAGCGGTCCAGACCGGCCCCGAGCGGGTCGAGCAGTGCCAGGCCCGCGTCCGGCCCCTGACCCATGGCCACCGCGACGGCCCTGTTGAGCTCAACGACCGGCGAGGGCTGGTGCTGCAGGAGCGCCCCGTACAGGTCGGCGATCTCCTGCCAGTCGGTGTCCTCGGCGGGGTCGGCAGAGCCGTGCACGGCGCCGATGGCGGCCTGGATCTGGTACGGACCGGGCCGTCGCAGGCGCAGCGCCCGGTCGAGCAGGGCCGAGCCCTCGCGGATCTGCCGGCGGTCCCAGCGCGCGCGGTCCTGGTCGGCGAGGAGCACGAGGTCGCCGGCCGGGGACAGGCGGGCGCCGCGCCTGGCGTCGTGCAGCAGCATGAGCGCCGCGAGCCCGAGCACCTCGGGCTCGCCGGGCAGCAGCGCGCAGAGCAGGCGTCCCAGGCGAATCGCCTCGGCGCACAGCTCGGTGCGCACGAGGGTGTCGCCGCCCGACGCCGCGTACCCCTCGTTGAAGATCAGGTAGACGACCGCGAGCACGGCGACGAGCCGCTCGCGGAGCAGGTCGCCCTCGGGGACGCGGAAGGGGATGCCACCGTCGCGGAGCTTGCGCTTGGCCCGGACCAGGCGCTGGGCCATCGTGGCCTCGGGGACCAGGAACGCGCGGGCGACCTCGGCGCTGGTGAGCCCGCCGAGGGTCCGCAGCGTCAGGGCGACCTGCGCCTCGACGGACAGGGCCGGATGGCAGCAGGCGAAGAGCAGCTCGAGACGATCGTCGGGGATCGCGCTCGCCTCCGGGCCGGCGCCGGGAGCGGTGCGCTCCTGCAGACGCCGGAGCAGGGCGGTCTTGCCCGCCAGGGTGCGCTCCCTGCGCAAGCGGTCGACGGCCTTGCGCCGCGCGGTGGTGGTCAGCCAGGCGGCGGGATTGGCTGGCGCGCCGCGCGCCGGCCAGTCGTGGAGCGCCGCGGCCACCGCGTCCTGCAGCGCGTCCTCTGCCAGGTCGACGTCGCGGACGTCGCGGACCAGGGTCGCGAGCAGGCGCCTCCGTTCGGTCGCGTACACCCGCGCGGCGAGGACGGCGTGCGGCCCGGGACCGCCCCCGCCGGGTTCGGCCGTCCTCCCGCCGCCGTCCACGACTTCCCCTCCCGCCTTTCTTGAGCATCAGAGCAGGACCCAGACCACCCAGCAGGCGACCATCAGCATCCCCGCCGACAGCTCGGCCAGCGCCCCGAGCCCGAACCCGATCACCACCGCCTTCGTCGACCGGCGGGCGGTCGGCCAATCCGAGGTGCGACCGTACTCCGCGAGCAGCACGCCGGCCACGGCGCCCACGGGCAGACCAACCACCGGGATCAGGAAGAAGCCGGCGATGGCGCCGACCGCGCCGGCAGCCAGCGTCGGGACGGGGGCGCCGCTGGCCGCCCCGGACTGCGCCGGAAGGACGAACGACGCGGCCATCCCGCCGACGAGCAGCACGGTCATGGTCGTGAACGCCACCGCGCCCGGCGCGCCGAAACCCGCGATCAGCCCGTACACGAGGCCGGCCGCCCAGATCAGCGGCAGGCCGGGGACGAACGGCAGGACGGTTCCGACCAGGCCGACCGCCATGACGGCGGCGACCCCGGCGATGCCCCAGCCGCTCATGCCGCACCGCTCCGCATACCGCGACGCTACCGCGACGGCCGCGGCGCGGTCGCGGGGCGCGCCGGGGTCCGCGGTCGCGGGGCAGGCCGGGGTCCGCGGTCCGCCTCTGCCCTTGACGGCCGCGCGGCACAGGAGGATGCTTGCTCGTCGTGGTGGCGCGACGGGCGGTCGCGCCGCCGGTCGGTGGCCCGGCGCCGCGGGGCGCTCGGGCGGGAACCCGCCAGGAGGCCCACACATGGATGCCGTCGAACTGCACCGCCGTGCCTGCGCGCTGGCCGGCGCACGGATCCACGCCGTCGGCGCCGCGCAGTGGGGGCTGGCCACCGCCTGCGAGGGCTGGGACGTGCGCGCGGTCGTCAACCACCTCGTCGGGGAGGACCGGTGGACGCCGCCGCTGTTCCAGGGCCTGACGGTGGAGGAGGTCGGCGACCGCTTCGAGGGCGACCTCCTCGGCGAGGATCCCGTGGCGGCATGGGACGAGGCGGTCGCGGAGGCGGTCGCCGCCGTCGGCGCGGACGGTGCGATGGAGCGGACCGTGCACCTGTCCTTCGGCGATTTCAGCGGCGAGGACTACGCTCTGCAGCTGTTCGCCGACCACCTGATCCACGGTTGGGACATCGCGCGCGCCTCCGGTGGGGACGAGCGGCTCGACGCGGACCTGGTCTCGGCCTGCCTCGGGTGGTTCGCGGGCATGGAGCAGAACTACCGCGACGCCGGCGCCGTCGGCGACCGGGTGGACGTGCCCGCGGGCGCCGACGCGCAGACCCGCCTGCTCGCGATGTTCGGGCGCGTCGCCTGAGGGTCAGGGGCTCCAGAGCCAGGGGTCGCGCAGGTCGAGGTAGCGCACGTCCGTGACCGCGTCGTCCCACTCGGCGAGGAGGGCGGCCGCGTGTTCGGACTCGTGCGGTTCCGCCTCGGCGACTCGGGCCTCGGCCTCGGAGGTGAAGTAGAAGACCTCGGTCACCATCTGGGGATCCCAGGCCACGATGCCGCCGAGCACGTCGTCGCGGCCGAAGTCCCCGGCATCCAGTTCCGCCATGCGATCCACCAGGTCACGGACCCGCCTGGCATCGACGATCCGGCTCTGGATGACCTGCACGAAGCCTGCGTCGTCGGACCCGCCGGCGAGGAAGGTCACGGCGTCGCGGCAGTCCTGGAAGGTCGCCGGGCCGGCGAGCTGCTTCTCCAGCTCCGCCCACCAGGCCGCCTGGTCGGTGCGGCCGCTGTTGCGCCGAGCCGACTCCTCGGATTCAAAGCGGGCGGTGGCGACGAACTCGCCGCCGTCGGTGACGCCCGCCGTGCTTCCGAGCCAGCCTTCCGCCCCATCGGCGAGCTCGGCGACCCACCGATCCATCAGGCGTCGGATGCCGGCGGCATCGCCGGCGGGCGCCTGGATGACCTGAACGAACATGTCCGCTCCTTCCCGCGCTCGTGGCCTGCCCGCCCGGGACGGTGCCCGCGACCCGGGCGGAACCGGCCTTCACGGAAGGACTGTCCTCCCGTTGCGCCCGCCGGTCAACCCCAGGAGGCCGCCGTCCGGACGACCGGTGCCCCGACCGGGCGCATACCGCGCGCGGTGATCGGGAACGCCGGTCACACACGTCGACAAACGGAGCTCGGATGAGGCGGCTGATCACCGGAGCGGCGCTGACGGCGCTGACGGCGAAGGCCCTGCTGCGCGGCGGCGGCATCGACCTCGGCGGCCGGGTGGCGGTCGTCACCGGCGGCTCGCGTGGCCTGGGCCT
>JACCXR010000300.1 GCA_013696915.1 Euzebyaceae bacterium | reverse complement strand
CTGCGGGGCCGGGCCGCCGCCCTCGCGGGCGCGGGCGCCGACGTGCGGCTCGGCGGCCTGCCGCCGTCCCTTCTGGACGGCCGCGACCTCGTGATCGCGAGCCCGGGCGTCCCGCCGTCGGATCCGCTGCTGCTCGCCGCGGTCGCCGCCCGCGTCCCCGTGTGGAGCGAACCCGAGCTCGCGTGGCGGCTGGCCCGCGGGCGGACCAGGCTCGTCGCCGTCACCGGGACGAACGGCAAGACGACCACGACCGAGCTCGTCGCCGCCTGCCTGGGCGCACCCGCCGCGGGCAACATCGGGACGCCGCTCGTCGAGCTGATCGTACGCGGCGACCCGCCGCCCCTCGCCGTCGCGGAGCTGTCGAGCTTCCAGCTGCACTTCGCCGAGACGCTGCGCCCCGACGTCGCCGTCCTGGTCAACGTGGCGCCGGACCACCTCGACTGGCACGGCTCGCTGACCGCCTACGGTGTGGCGAAGGCCCGGCTGTGGGCGCGGCAGCGGGCGGAGGACTGGGCGGTGGTCAACGCCGACGACCCCGGCGCCCGGCGGATCGCCGCGGCGGCCCCGCCGCCGGGGGGCACGGTCACCGTGTCCGCCACCGGGGCCGGGACCGGCGCGGGCGGACCGCACGTCGACATCGCGGGCGGGGCGGTGCGCTGGCGCGCGCCCGGGTCACCACCGGTGGCGATCGTGCCCGTCGACACGCTGCGCGTCCGGGGGGCCCACAACCTCGACAACGTCTGCGCCGCCGCCGGCGCGGCGATCGCTGCCGGCGCCGACCCCGCGTCGCTGGCCGCACCGCTCGCCGGGTTCCAGCCGGGCGCGCACCGCCTGGAGCACGTCGCGCGGCGCGGCGACGTCGACTGGGTCAACGACTCGAAGGCGACGAACCCCCACGCCGCCAGGGCCGCGCTCGCCTCGTTCGACTCCGTGGTGTGGATCGCCGGCGGACTGAACAAGGGGCTTGCATTCGACGACCTCGTCGACGTCGTCCGGGGCCGCGTGCGCGCCGCGATCACGATCGGCGAGTGCGGCCCGCAGATCGCGGCGCTCACCCGCCGTCTGCGGATCGTGACGGTCGAGGCCGGCACGCTCGACGTGGCGGTGGCGGTGGCCGCCGGGCTCGCCCGGTCGGGTGACACCGTCCTGCTCGCGCCCGCTGCCGCCTCGATGGACCAGTTCGTCGACTACGCCGACCGCGGCCGGTCCTTCCGCGACCTCGTCACCCGGCTCGACCGTCCCGCGGGCGCGCGGTGAGCACCGAGCTCGGCCGCCGCGCGGCACCGCGCCCGCAGCCGCGACCCGGCGGGCGCCTGCGACGGCACGTCGCCGGCCGCACGACCAGCGAGTTCCTGCTCCTGGCGGGCACGACCCTCGCGCTGCTCGTGCTCGGGCTCGTCATGACGTTCTCGGCCTCGTTCGTCCAGTCGGCCGCGCAGTCGGGGGACGCGTTCGAGATCTTCGTGCGCCAGCTGGCGTTCTGCGCCGCGGGGCTGCCGCTGCTCGTCGGCGCCGCGCTCCTCGACCACCGCGTCTGGCGCCGCCTCGCGCTCCCGCTCGTCGTCGTCGCGCTCGCCGCGTCGGCGCTCGTGCTCGTGCCCGGTCTCGGCGTGCGTGTCAACGGCGCCCGCCGCTGGTTCAGCCTCGGGATCGTGAACTTTCAGCCGAGCGAGCTGCTGAAGCTGGCGCTGCCGGTCCACACGTCCGCCGTCCTCGCCGCCCGGTGGCGGCGCCTGCGCGCGGGCGACCTCCGCGCGCTGCTCCTCCCTGCGGTGCCGCTGGTCGCGATCGCCGGCGGGCTCGTCCTGTTCGCCCCCGATCTGGAGACGGCGCTGCTCGTCGCGGTCGTCGGGTTGCTGCCGCTGTACATCGCCGGGCTGCCCGGCCGCATCATCGCCGCCGGGGGGGTCGTCGGACTGCTCGTCGGCCTGGCCGCGACGCTGTCCACGCCGTACCGCCGGGCGCGCTTCGCCGCGTGGATGGACCCGGCCGCGTACGCCGACACGTTCGGCTACCAGACGGTGCAGGGGTTCATCGCGCTCGGCTCGGGCGGCTGGTTCGGGGTGGGCCTCGGCCGTGGACGCGGGAAGTGGCTCTACGTCCCGAACCCCGAGACCGACTTCATCTTCGCGATCATCGGCGAGGAGCTGGGGCTGATCGGTGCGCTCACCGTCCTCGCCCTGTTCGTGGCGCTGGCGATCGGCGGCGTCCGCGCCGCGCGCCGCGCCCCCGACCCCTTCGGGCGGCTGCTCGCCAGCGCCATCACCGGGTGGCTGCTCCTGCAGGCCACCATCAACATCGGCTCCGTCGTCGGGCTGATCCCCGTCACCGGGGTCACGCTCCCGCTCGTGAGCTACGGGGGATCCTCGCTGGTGATCACGATGCTCGGCCTCGGCATCCTGCTGTCGATCGCCAGGGCCGGTCGCTCGCCCGAGGAGGCCCGGGCCGCCGCCGACGCCAGCCGGCGCGACGACGAGGACGACGGGTGACGGACCGGGTGCTGGTCGCGGGCGGCGGGACGGGCGGGCACGTCTTCCCGGCCCTGGCGACGGCCGCGGCGCTGCGCGCGGCGCGACCCGGCCTCGAGGTCGAGTTCGTCGGCACCCGGCGCGGCCTGGAGTCGCACCTCGTGCCGGCCGCCGGATGGAGCCTGCACCTGGTGGCGGCGGCGCCGCTGTCAAGGCGCCCCTCGCCGGCGCTCCTGCGGCTGCCCGTCGTCCTCGTCCGGTCCGCGCGCGACGTCGCCGCACTCATCCGCGACCGCGGGGTCGGCGCTGCGCTGTGCTTCGGCGGCTACACCGCGGTCCCGCTCGCGCTCGCCGCCCGCCGCACGGGCATCCCGCTGATCGTCCACGAGCAGAACGCCGTCCCCGGAATCGCGAACCGGCTCGCGGCGCGGTGGGCCCACACCGTCGCCGTCAGCGTGCCGCAGGCCCGGGAGCGGCTGGGCGGCCGCGGCGGCCGCCGGCGCGTGGTCGACACCGGCAACCCCGTCCGGGCCGACCTCGCCGGCATCGACCGGGCGGCGCGGCGGTTCGAGGCCACCGCCTCCTTCGGGCTCGATCCCGCGCGCCGGACGCTGCTCGTCTTCGGCGGCAGCCAGGGAGCCCGGCGGATCAACGACGCCGCCGTCGGCAGCGCCGGGCGGTGGACCGACCCCGGGGGGCTGCAGATCCTCCACGCCGCCGGCCGGCCGACCGGCGAGCGGACGGCGCGCGCCTGGGAGGAGGCACTCGCCGCGGCACCCGGACCGCTCGTGCGCTGTGTGGAGTTCCTCGACCGGATGGACCTGGCGTACGCGGCCGCCGACGTCGTCCTGTGCCGCGCCGGCGCATCGACCATCGCGGAGCTCACCGCCCTCGGCCTGCCGAGCGTGCTGGTCCCGTTCCCCCACGCGACCGCGGACCACCAGACCGGCAACGCCCACGCCATGGCGTCCGCGGCCGCCGCGGTGGTGGTCGCCGACGCCGACCTCGACGCGGCGACGCTGGTCGCGGCCTGCGAGCCGCTGCTGCGCGACCCCGGCCGCCGCCGGACCATGG
>JACCXR010000098.1 GCA_013696915.1 Euzebyaceae bacterium | reverse complement strand
GGCGGGGCGACGTCGAGGGCGGGCGGGGCGGCCGGGGCTGGCGGGGCGACGTCGAGGGCGGGATCCTGCCGCAGGATCGCCTCGTGCAGCTGCGCCAGCCGCGGGCCGGGCTCAAGGCCCAGCTCGTCGGCAAGGGTCCGGCGCAGGCGCTGGTACACGGCCAGCGCGTCGGCCGCCTGCCCGGTGCGGTAGAGCGCCAGCATGAGATGGCCCCACCGCTGCTCGCGCAGCGGCTCCTCGACGGCCAGGGCCTCGAGGTCGGGGACCAGCTGGGCGTGGCGCCCGAGCGCGAGCGCCGCATCGATCCTCCGCTCGGCCGCGACGCGGCGCAGTTCCTCGAGGCGGGCGGCTGGCGCTGCAGCGAACTCCTCGCCGGCGAAGTCGGCGAGGGCGGGACCCCGCCACTCCCCGAGCCCGCGCTCGTAGGCGGCCACGGCCTCGTCGAGCGCCCCGGCCGACCGCGACCGGTCGGCATCCGCGACCGCGGCCTCGAAGCGGGCGATGTCGATGCGTTCGGCCGGAACGCGCAGCGAGTAGCCGACCGGGTGGGTCACGAGCAGGTCGCGGTCGGTGCCCGACTCGAGGAGCCGGCGGAGCAGCGCGACGTGGCTGTGCAGCGTCGCCCGTGGATTGCCGGGCGGTCGGGCCCCCCAGAGCTGGTCGACGAGCTGGTCGCGGGTGACGACGTCGTTCGCGCGCAGGAGCAGGATCGCGAGCAGCGCGCGGACCTTGGCGCGCCCGACCTCGATCGGGTGGTCCTGGGCGGCCACGGCGAGCGGCCCGAGCAGCCGGAAGTCCACCGGGCGCTCCCTCTGCGGCTGGGAGCGTCAGCGTAACCGAACCGCGACGGGGAGTGCGGTGGATGGCCTGCCCGCCGGCGGCGGGGTCGCCGGCGGCGGGCAGGCCTTGCGGGAGGATGCCGCTACGGCGTCGCGGCGACCGCCGCGCCAAGCTGCGCGTCGGACACCAGGTCGGGGCTGCCGAAGGCCATCACCGGCCCGGCGTTGGCCCCGAGCACGGCCTGGGTCTCCGCGCCCACCGCCGCCGGCGGGTTCTCCACCCCCAACTGCGGCGCGTCGAACACCGCCGAGGCCACCGCCGCCGACAGCGCCGTCTGCCACCCCTCGGCGTGGCGCACGTTCACCAGCACCACCCCCCCGGCGCCCAACCCCGCGCCGCCCCACAGCTCCTGCGCGATCGCCGCGGCCGTCGCCGTGCGCTCCGGACCCCGGACCCGGCTCCTGGACGCCACCGGCAACCCGTTGTAGGTCGGGTCGTCGATCGCCACCTCGCCGCCGAGGACCACCACCTCGGCGACGCCGTTGGCGGTCAGAAACGCCGCCGTGTCGACGTTCACCTGATTCGACGGCGTCAACAGGATCGGCGTGCCGCTGGCCGCCGCATACGCCCCACCGGTGATCGCGTCGGCGAACTCATCACCCCGCGCCACCAGCGCCACCGACCCCGGATGCTCCGCCAACACCGTCCCCGCGATCAACGCCGCGGTGTGCTCCCGACCCGTGCCGGCGTAGCGGCACGACCCCGGCAACGGCGCCGCACACCCCGAATCGCCGCCCGCCGCGCGCGCCTGCGCCGCGGCCGCGTCGGACACCGCGTGCGTGCCGCCCAGCGTCAACACCACCCCCGCCCCGCCGGTCACCCTGGCGATCTCCGCCCCCACCCGCGGGTCGAGGTCTCCCAGCCCCGAGGTCAACAGGATCGGCCCGTCGTCGCCCGCCAGCGCCGCCCCCGCCAACGCATCCGGGAACCGGTCGGCCGTGGCCAGCACCACCCGCGACGCCTCACCGTCACCGAACAGCATCCGGCTGGTGGCGATCGTCTGCCCCACCGGATCCTGCGCACCACCACCATCCAACCGCCCCCCGTCCACCAACCCAGACGGCGGCGGCGGGCTCGGCGACGGCGACGGCGGCGGATCGGTCGGCGGCGGTGGCTCCGACGGCGGCGGGGACGCGCCGAACGGCGCGGCGCTCCAGTCGGGGTAGGACCCGCCCGGCAGCACCAGCTCCGCGGTCGCGAACCCGTCCTCGCAGCCGGCGTCGAACCCGGATGCCACGTAGATCCCGTTCTCCAGGGCTCCGCCGGCGGGCTCCGCGTAGTACTCGTAGACCAGCGCCGACCCGTCGGGGGACCACTCGGGGTTCTGGAACTCGAAGTCGCCCGACTGGGTCAGCTCGGGTCCGAGCAGTTCGCAGCCCCAGGTGGGCGCGGTCGGCGCGGGGCCGGGCATGTCGAACACCCACAGGCGGGACGGTACGGGACCGCCGTCATAGCCGGGCACGGCGACCGCGACGCGGTCCTCGGCGGTGGTGACGTCGGCGAAGGTGGGGAAGCAGAAGCCGTAGTCGTCCTCCACGCTGCTCTGGGCGGACTCGCAGGGCATGAACCAGTCCTGCGGCTCGGCGTCGTCGGGTCCGTAGGTGGCGACCGTCGCGTTGAGGTCGTCGTCATACGACGTCATGAAGGTCGTGTCGGTGGAGTAGGTCGCGTAGGCCTCGTCGAACGCGGGGTTGGCGATGTCACTCGGGTCCCTGCCGTCGGCGTAGGCGAAGTCCACGGTGGGGGCGACGACGAAGCCGAGCACAGTGTCGTAGCTGCGGTAGCTGGTGTGGGTGAAGACGTCGCCGTCCGCACGCACGTCGAGGTCGACGAAGTTGCCCGCGTCGGGTGGGCGGAACGGATCGCCCAGCAGCGTGCCCTGCTGGTCCATGCGCACGATGTCGCCGCCCTCGCCGCCGGCGACCGCAAGGATCCGGCCGCTGTCGTCCTGGGTCGGAGCCAGGTACGGCGCCTCCGCGGTCCCGTCGGTCGTCACCGGAGTCGCGGTGGACGGGTCATCGGCGGCCATGATCCAGACGTTGTGGTCCCTGGTGAACACGATGCTGCCCGTCGCCGCCCGTGCCGGCGCGGCGGTGATGGTCAGCAAGCCGGCCAGGAGGGCGACGACCATCGTCGCCCCCAGGGCCGCTCGCCAGACCGAGTCAAGTCCGTTCACTGCTTCCTCCCACATGTGGATTCCCGGGCGCCCGCCCGGCCGCGGGCACCATCGTGCCCGATGGGAGACACGGTGCGGGAAGGCGCTGCAAGAACGCTGCAGGAACGCCGCAGGGGCCTCCGACGGGACCGATCTCCGCGCCCGGCGTGTGCGGCCGGCAACGCCGCCGAGGCACGCCATCCCCGCAAGGTCTCGCCCAGGACCGCATCCCCGGTGTCGCCGTAGATCGCCAGCGTGCTCGCCGGCAGCCACACCTGTGGTGTCGGGCCGCGGGCGCGGCGGCCCGGACCAACGCCCGCGTTGGCTCCACCCGGGAGCGGGTGAGCAGCTCGATGCCGGCAGCGGTGGGTCGCCGGTCGACCGACGATCTCCCCGGCGAGTTTGACAACCGCGGCGCCGAC